>CAZYRM010000006.1:0-75447 GCA_964649705.1 uncultured Planctomycetia bacterium | reverse complement strand
GCGCGACCGTGGGGACGGACCCGGGCGGGACAGAGGGGTTGGGTGCCAGGCCGTTGGCCGGAATCGGCGGTGTTTCGCAGTCAGGCGTGAGACCGGGAAGAGCGCCCTCTGTCCCGCCCAGGTCCGTCCCCACGGTCCGTCGGCCTTCGGCCGACGGCCTCCCCGGGCGCCGCGGCCGCGGTTCCTCGCGAACACGCTTCGCACTCTGGCACGCCCCTTGGCGTATCTTGGCGGCCTTGGCGGTTCCAAGGTGAGTCCTGGCCAGCGCCGGGATCCACGCCGCCGCCACTGCCTCGGGCGAGCGCAAGCGTCCGGCGAGCCACGGATGGCAGTTGACCTGGTCGAGCTGGACTTCGGGGGGCAGTCTCTCGTCACGCTCGCAGGCCTTGACCCGCGGCCGCGGAGAGGTAGGATTGCCGTTGGTTAGACCCTCGCCTGGATGAGAATGCAGCCACCCATGCGTCCAAGGCGGAAGCGCACACGTCGGGAGTTCACCGTTGTCTTCCAGCCGATCGAGGACGGCTGGATCATGGCATCGGTGCCGGAGCTTCCTGGCGCTGTGACGCAGGGGCGGACCCTCTCCGAGGCGCGGAAGATGATCCGGGACGCCGTCCGCTTGCTCCTGCGGAGCTACCGAGAAAACGCTCGCAAGGACGCCCCAGGCAACGCGATCTGGGAGACGATCACGATCGAGTTCCCCGCGGCATGAAACGCCGCGACCTCCTCCGACACATCGAGCGCCACGGCTGCTACCTCGACCGAGAAGGTGCGAATCACTCGATCTACCGTAATCCCGCCAATGGCAGATGCTCGGCGGTTCCGAGACACCGAGAGATCAAGGATACCCTTGCCCGGGCGATCTGCGATCAGCTCGGGATCCCCCGACCCTAGCCCCGAGGCTTCGTCCCGTTTTCGCCGACGAGCCCCACGCCGTTTAGCCGACGCGTGCGAGGACCGGGCCGACTACTCTACTATCGACGCGCGCCCATCGCCCTTCGAGACAGTGCCAGGATCGATGTCGAATTGTGCAAAGAAAGCCTCGTCGAGGTCATAGGCCGTCCTCGGCACGAGTCCGAACTCGAGTTTCTCAAACATCTCAATCAGCTTCTCGCCGTCGACGAGTTCAATCGGAGGGACACCATCGCGCATCGCCTCCTTCCGCGCATCGCTGGTGAACGTGCTCGTCGTCAGGATAATCCCCTTGTCGGCACGACCCTGATGATCCTCCTCGGAGGTGACGGCATCTTCCTCCTCGAGTTCCCGTTCGACCGCCACAGGGCGAGGGCGTTTCGGGCCGCCGAACTCTCGATGGACCTTCTTGAACAAGTCGAGTGATTCCTGGGGCGACGGGTGTGCCTTCCAACCTCCATCGCCAAGGCTCTAGACACCCCGACGGGAGGCGTCGATCAGGCCCGCCTTCGCCAGATACAAGCGCGCCCAGTGTACGTTTTTCGAGAACTTGGGCCAGCCACCACGCGTTCTCTCACCCAGTTCCGCATCCGTCAGGTTGAGGGAAGCAGCAACGCGCGCTTCCACTTCCTCGGGCCGGCCGGACCCGCCTAGATCGCGCAACGCCTGCAGGACTGGCGCAAGGTACCGTGCGAACCTGGGTCCCAGGGACTCATCCACACGTTCCTGCTTCTTGGCCGTCCTTCACTCCCCCATCAAGCTGGAATCACGACCTGCCAAGCTCGGCCACGACCTCCTCGGCCTCGGCGAGGAGCGAGCGCGCGGTGGCATCGTCGAGCGAGGTGCCGTCGCAGGACTGCGCGCAGGCCACCGCGGCGAGGGCGCGGTCGAGGAGCGGACGCGCGATGGCCTCCTTCGGCGCCAGGTCGCGGCGGACCGCCAGCGGCACCAGGTGCGGCGCGGGGACCTCCACGCCGTGCCTCGCGAGCAGCGTCGAGAGCGCCTCCACGACGGCGCGCCCCGCCTGGACCGCCGCCTCCGCGACGTAGCCCGACGACGCCAGGCAGCGCGCCGCCGAAAGGGCCCGAGGAACGTCCGCGTCGGAGGGCGCCGGCGAGGTGCGGGGCCCCGCCGCCTTCACGACGGCGAGCTCCACGGGCGCGGGCGTCTGCGGGCCGTCCGGGGCCGACGACTGCGCGGCGGACGGGGCCGCAGGCGCGACGCGCACGCCCGGCGGGCGCGTCACCGCGACCGCGGGCTCCGCCACCGCGGGGCACAGCCGGCGGAACGCCTCGAGGATCTCCTGCGGCACCACTCTCGGCACCGGCTCGCCCCACGTCGAGGCGACCCGCGAGACCACGTCCTGGGCCTTTGGCACGTCCTTCCCCAGCGAGAGCACCGACGTCACCCCGTCCACCGCCCGAGGCATGCGGAAGAGGTGCACCTCTTTCGTCCCGAGCGCCGCCGCCAGCGCCTCCTCGAACGAGCGAGTCCGCTCCACCCGCTCCGGTGTCTGCGCCCCGCCGCCATCCCTCCACTCCTGCTCCGTCACCATGAGGCGCAGCAGCTCCTTCGCGGGCCCGCCGCTCGCCGGCCGCTTCCACTCCGTCTCCGTCGCCTTCCGCCCGAAGACGCTCGCGAAGAGGCCACGCTTCCCCGCCAGCAGCTCCTCCATCCTGTGCTCGATCGAGTTCTGAGCGACGAGGTGGATCACCTGGACCGTCTCGCGCTGCCCCATCCGGTGCGCCCGGGCCGTCCGCTGCGCCAGCTTTGCCGGGTTCCACGGCAGGTCCAGGTGCACCACGACGCTCGCGGCCTGCAGGTTCAGCCCCTGCCCTCCCGCCTCCGTGGAGAGGAACACGCGGCACGCCCGGTCCTCGCGGAATCGCTCGATCAGCCTCCCCCGGTGCTGCGACGGCACACCGCCGTGGAGGTAGGCGTGCCCGATCTTCTTCTGCGCGAGGTTGCGCGAGACGAGGTCGAGCATGTCCTTCCACTCGCTGAAGAGGATCGCCTTCCTGCCGCCCTCGACGACCAGCTCGTCCACGATCTTCCCGAGCTCGTCGATCTTCGGGGACGGCGACGGGTCGCCGTGCCCCATCGTGCTGTCGTCGCAGGCCCGACGCGCGAGGAGGAGGTCCATCATGAGCCGCTCCTCCTCCTTCGGCAGCAGCGGCCGCCTCTCCATGATCTTGTAGAGGATCGTCGCCGCCTTCATCCAGTTGTCGTGCGCGTCCCGCTGGTTCGGCGTCATCTGGAGGTAGAACGTGTTCGAGACGAGGGGAGGGAGCTGGAGCTGGACCTCCTCCTTCGTGCGCCTGAGGAGGACGGGCGCGATCCGGGCGCGCAGCTCGTCCAGCCTGCGGTACCCCCTCGTGTGCCCGTGATCGTCGAGCTGGAAGTGGCGTTCGTAGAACTTCCAGATCGGCCCGAGGACGTTCGGGTCGACGAACTGGCAGACGCTGAACAGCTCCTCGAGGTTGTTCTCGAGCGGCGTCCCCGTGAGGACGAACGCGAACTTGCAGCGCCCGCGGAGGTCCTTGATCGCGTCGCTCGTCTTCGCCCTCCAGTTCTTGATCCGCTGGGCCTCGTCGAGGATGACGAGGTCCCATCCGACCGCGGCGTCCTGCAGGAACTCGCGGTCGTGGAAGATCTGCTCGTAGTTCGCGACGGTCCAGAGGGGCCCCTGCCGGTACGTCTCCTGCCGCTGTCTCGGCCCCCCCGAGACGACGCGCGCCTCCGCCTCCGTGAACCGCTTCACCTCGCCGTACCACTGGTGCTTGAGCGAGGCCGGGCAGACGACGAGCACGCGCGAGACCAGCCCGGCGCGCGAGAGCAACCTCGCCGCGGCGATCGCCTGGATGGTCTTCCCGAGCCCCATCTCGTCGGCCAGGACGGCGCGGCGGCGGCGGACGAGGAAGCGCACGCCCTCCGCCTGGAACGGATAGAGCGGCACCGAGAGCAGCCCGCGGCCGCGCTCGTCGACCTCCACGCAGAGGCGGTCCGCGGCGGCCTCCCAGTCCAGCCGTTCGCGCTCCGCCGCGAGGTGGACGAGGACCTCCGCGCCGACGGCCACGCCCGCTTGTTCGCACGCTGCAAGGAGGGACTCACTGCTCCCGAGGTCGCGCAGCGTCCCCTCGGGCCCGAACCAGGCGTCGCGCACCGAGGCGGCGCGCTCGGTGAGCCTCCCGAAGGCGTGGAACGCCACGGCGGACGTCCCGGTCCGGCGGAGGTAGACGATCCCGCCGCGATCCGGGAGGTCCTCGGACCACTTCGTCCTGTGCCTGCGGAAGACCGCCTCGAGGTGCTTGCACGTCCCCAGGAGGTTCACGGCGAAGTCCGGGCAGGTGCAGGCGTTCACGGCGCGCGCGGGGTCGCGCACCTCGACGTCGTAGCGACGGAGGCTCGGGGAGACGACGCGGATGCGCACCCCGGTGGGCCCCACGGTTCGCTCCTCGACGCGGTACGGCTCGGCGAGGGCGCGTTCACGCCGCATCTTTTCCTGCTCGACCGGGTCGGCGATGAACTCCGCGGCCTTCATGGGATTCCTCCAGCTCGTAGCGCGAGGAGTCTACCGGTGCCTGGCCGTCGGGTCAAACAACCGACGGACATCGTTGCCTCGCCCCATCCTCCCCACTATCATGGGTTCGTTGTTCAGGGAGGCCCCGCCATGGACCCATCCTCTTTCGATCAAACGCTTGCGAAGCTCGACCAGGAGTTGCGCGCCCGCCGCGAGGGGTTGGAGAAGCGAAAGAAGGCCGAGCAGGATCTAGCCCAGGTCCGTATCCAGCAGCAGGCCGTGAAGGAGCGAATGCGCGCCGCCGAGGAGATTGGCGCGCCGGACCTGCGTGACCAGGTCGCCCAGCTCCTCGTGGGCCTCGCCGAAGAGGAGAAACGGCTCCTCACCCTGATCACCCCCGCGCCCGCGCCCGCGCCCGTGCCCGCGGGACCGTCGCCCGTGCCCGCAGCCCCGTTGCCCGCTCCCGTCCCCGCGCCCGTGCCCGCTCCCGCCCCCGCGCACGCGCCCGCTCCCGTGCCCGTGCCCGTCTCCCGCGACCCGCTCCCCGTGCCCGTGCCCGCCCGGCCCTCCCCCTCCGACGTCACCGCCCGCCTCATCTCCCCCAGCGCCGAGACCAAGCCCCTCCCCCGCCCTCCCGAGGAGGACCCCTCCTCCGTCCGCGAGGCCAAATACGCCGCCGAGGCCCTCGTCCAGGAGGTCGAGGAGATCCTCCCCTCCCTCCCCGCCGAGCCGACCGACCTCCGCAACACGCGCTTCAACATCTGGTCCTTCCGCTGGCGCCTCCTCCGCGAGCGCGCCGAGCGCGAGCTCCCCTCCGCGATGGGGATCCTCTCCTGGGCCTACGCGCAGCTCATGGAGGCGCGCAAGAGCGTCCCCGACGTCCCCTTCCTCCGCGCCTTCAACCCGAAGGAGAAGGGCGACTGGCCCAAGGAGCTCGCCGACGCCGAGACGCTCCTCTCCAAACTGCGCCTGAAGTTCCGCCCCCCGCGCACGCGGGCCGTCGAGGTCCACGCGCGCCGCAAGGAAGAGGAGACGAAGGCGATCAAGCGGGACGAGGAGGCCTACGAGCACCTCAACCGCCTCAAGGCCGTCCCCGTGAACTTCTGCCTCCCCGAGGACCCCGACGGCGTGCGCGCCTTCCGCGAGGCCGCGCGGGGGTGCCTGAAGTTCGCGAAGCGGCTGGGCCACGACCTCCGCTCCGCGTGCGGCCCGTACCGCGACCTGCTCGAGGGGGAGGAGTGGGAGCCGATCTGGACGGTCGAAGACAAGCCGTCCTCGACCCCTCAGGACCGCGCGAGGTCGTCCACGGACGCCCAGGATGCCCGTCGCACCTGGACGCGCCGCGACCTGATCGGCAGGATGCTCCGCCGCATGCTCGCGAAGAAGGAGATCGGCGGGAAGCACACCGAGATCCACAACCTCTACCAGGGTCTCCCCGACCACGTCCGCGGCGACGCAAAGGAGGGGGTCGAGCTGCTTGTGAAGGAGGGGGTCCTCAGGCGCAAGCCTACGACGAAGGACGAGCACGTCTCCATCGAGCCGTCGTTCGTGCGCGTCGTGGAGGACCTCCTCGAGGGGCGGCCCCTCCCGCCGAACATCGGAAAGTGGCTCGACGAGACCCCGGTGATCCGCTAGCCCACGAGGACTCGCATGACCGAGACGAAGGACGAGCCGACGAGCATCTACGCCCCGATCGAGGAGGTCCCCCTCCAGAAGTTCGTCATCTGGGGCTTCATCCTCATCCTCCTGGTGGCGCTCAGGCCCTTCTACCCCCTCTTCTTCCTCACCTTCGTCTTCGCGTACATCGCCCACAACGTCGCGGAGTGGCTCCTGCCGCGGCTGGAGCACCGCTACACGCGGAAGCGGATCATCGCCTACATGTTCCTGCTCATGATCCTCGCCTGGGTCGCCATCGGCTTCCTGTTCGTGCCGCGCACGATCACGCAGGCGAAGGGGATGTTCAAGCAGGAGACGATCAACCAGATCACGAAGAACCTCCAGGAAATGCAGAAGAAGCCTGTCCTGCGATGGGGCTTTCCCAAGGACTACGACTTCGAGGAGCAGGTGGAGATGCTGCGCGAGTTCGCGAAGCCGTACGCCGTGAAGCTCGTCGTGAACATCTTCAACATCGGCGTGCAGTTCCTCCTGGCCATCCTCTTCAGCTTCCTCATCACGTTCGACATCCACCGGCTCGGGACGGAGCTCGCGAAGCTCCGGGAGACGCGCCTGCACGGCCTCTACGACGAGGTCGCCCCCGAGGCCTCGGAGTTCGGGCACGTCATGGGGAGGGTGTTCCAGGCCCAGGCGATGATCGCGGTGGCGAACACCGCCCTGACCGCCGTCGGGATGCTCCTCCTCGGGCTCGACTCCGTGATCCTCCTCTCGATCGTCGTGTTCATCTGCAGCTTCATCCCCGTGGTCGGCGTGATCATCTCATCGGTGCCGATGTGCCTCGTCTCGCTCTCCGCCTCCGGGGGGGGCGTCGGCCTCATGCTGGGCGTGGTCGGGATGGTGTGCATCGTCCACGCGATCGAGGCCTACGTCCTCAACCCGAGGATCGTGGGCGCGCACATGAAGATGAACCCGATTGTCGTGCTCGGCATCCTGCTCTTCTCCGAGCACTACTTCGGGCTCTGGGGCCTGATCCTCGGCGTGCCGATCTGCTACTACCTCTTCCACTACGTGCTCAAGGAGGTGATCCGGAAGAAGGCGGAGCCTCAGGCGGTCCCGGCGGCCCCTCCGGCCCCGGCGTAGCTCGCGCGTCCAGCGTATCCTGGGCCCCCGGCAGGCCGTCCGCGGCGAGGACCCTGAGGACCGCCTCCTCGAGCGAAGGGGCCCGCGTACTCTCCCTCACCATCGCGCACTCCCCGCGCGCCAGGCACCTCCCGTCGCGCAGCACCGCGACGCCGTCCGCGACCGGCTCGAGCCCCGAGGGGAACCTCGTCGCGCAGACGATCGCCCTCCCCGCCCGCTTCGCCGCGCGGAGGACCGCCCAGCCGACCTCCCGCTCGATCAGGTCCAGATGCTCCAGCGGCTCGTCGAGCAGGAGGACCGGCGGGTCGTGCGCGATCGCGCGCGCGAGCAGCGCCCGACGGCGCGCGCCCGGGGCGAGGGCGCCGAGCGGCGTGTCCCCCTCGCTGCGGGAGCCCACCGCGCCGAGGACCGCCTCCGCCCGCGAGAGCGCCTCGGCCTTCCCCCACCCGCGGAGCCTGAGCTCGGTGACGACCCTGCTCCGCGGCGTGTCGCGCTCGGACCCCAGCGCGCCCGCCGCGAGCCAGCCGATCCGCTCGCGCACCGCGACCGGGTCGTCGCGCAGGTCGGCACCGTCGACCTCGGCCGTGCCCGCGGTCGGGGAGAGCAGCGTGGCGAGGAGGCGCAGGAGGACCGTCTTCCCGCCCGCGGCGGGCCCGGTCACGACGAGGAGCCTCCCCGCGGGGACGTCGGAGTAGAACCGGTCGAGGACCGGGGTCTCGACGCCGGGGGGGTGGAACGTCAGGCCGCGGACCAGCAAGCTGGCTCTGCCGGTCCGGATCATCCGGCGCTCGGCCCGTCGCCGCCCTCTTCGGCGCGCTCCACCTCGGCGACCTCGGACTCCTTGACCTTCAAGTCCTCGATCCCGAGCAGGAACACGAGGCCGCCCGGCAGTCCCACGAGAAGCGTCGATAGCCGCGAGAGGATCGACAGGGAGACCGCGGCCGGCTCCGTGACGCCCACGGCCCCGAAGAGGGCGATGAAGGCCGCCTCCCCGACGCCCCACCCCGAGATCGAGATGGGGATCGAGCTGATCACGGCGATGATGGGGAAGAAGACGAAGTAGTGCGCGATCGAGGCCTCCGTGATCCCGAGCGCCTTCCCGAACCCGACGATCGCGAAGATCCCGCACATGTGGGCGACGAACGAGATGCCGAATGCGATTGCCAGCGCGCGCGGCTGGCCTCGGTAGGCGTAGAAGGCGGCATCCAATTCGTGGAAGACCTTCAGATGGAGCCTCGCCATGAGCCACCGGAAGAGGCGCGAGGCGCGGAAGGCGGGGTGGAAGTAGACGAGGCACCCCGCGAGAAAGGCGGCGAGGAAGCCGTAGACGCCCCAGGCGAGGCGGCGGACCTCGACGCGGTCGATCTCGAACGGGATCACGGCGCCGGCGACGATGATGAGCGCCACGAGGCCGATGACTCGGTCCAGGAAGACGGTGAGCACGGCGCGGGCCTTGCGCGACGTGTGGCGCGCCACGAGGACGGCCTTGATGACGTCGCCCCCGGTCGACCCGAGCATGAAGCTGTTGCAGAAGATCCCGCCGTAGGTGAGCGCGAGGGCCGGGCCGTACGCGAGGTCGATCCCCTGGACGCGCAGGAGGACCTTCCAGCGGACGACGTCGATCAGGATGACGGCGAGGATGAGGAGGAGAGTCGGCAGGTAGACGCCGAGGCGGATCTCCCTCACGATGTGCAGGAAGCCCTTGTCGTAGAGCGGCTTGTCGGGCCGCTCCTCGATCTGCTCGACGGGGACGACCTGCGTCTTGTCGTCCTTGTCTTCCACGAGCACGGTCAGGGCCTGAGGGGTCTCCGACACGACGCGCCCGCGGAGGGGCTCCTGGCCGACCCGGGGGACCACGTCCAGGAACGGGATGATGTGGATGACGTAGGCGATCAGTCCCGCGCTCACGGCGAGGCGGAGCACGAGCGACAGGACCTTCTTGAGCGCGCCGGGCTTCATGGAATCAGCGGCGTTATGCCAGAAGCGCCGCGGGGCGTCCATTGCTAACTGGGCCCGTCGTGTGGTCTACTATCCTGCGATGAGCGGCGTATCCGTCGATCACCCGGACCGGTCGCGGTGGGACGCGAGGTACCTCGACCCCGCGTTCGACTGGGACTGGACCCCGAGCCCGAGGCTGCTGCGGGCCCTCCCCGACCTGCCCCGGGGCCGCGCGCTCGACGTCGCCGCGGGCCACGGGCGGCACGCCCGCCTCCTCGCGCAGAAGGGGTACACCGTCGACGCCGTCGACGCTTCCGCGATCGCCATAGGCGTCCTCCGCGCCGTCGCCGCGCTCGAGCGCCTCCCGATCCAGGCCCTCCACGCGGACGCGACGACCTGGGTCCCCGTGCCCGACGCCTACGCCCTCGTGGTCGACGCGAACTACCTCGAGCGGGGGCACTGCCCCGCCCTCGCCAGGGCCCTCGCGCCGGGCGGGGTCCTCTTCTTCGAGGCGTGGAACGTGGGGCATCTCAAGTACAAGCCGGACTTCCGGCGCGAGTTCCTCCTGAAGGCGGGGGAGCTGCCGACGCTGTTCCCGACGCTCCGCGTGATCGACTACAAGGAGACGGACGACGGAAGCGTCTCCTTCTCGACCCTCCTTGCGGAGCGGACCACGTAGCATGGGAAGCACCTTCGGCCGACTGTTCCGCGTCACGACATTCGGCGAATCGCATGGCGGCGCCGTCGGCGTCGTCGTGGACGGCTGCCCGCCGAGGGTCCCCCTGTCCGAGGCCGACATCCAGCCGGACCTCGACCGCCGTCGGCCCGGGCAGAGCCGGATCGTGACGCAGCGGCAGGAGGAGGACCGCGTCCAGATCCTCTCGGGGGTCTTCGAAGGAAGGACGCTCGGCACGCCGATCGCGCTCGTCGTGTTCAACAAGGACGCGCGCCCCGAGGACTACAAGCCGTTCGCCGAGAAGTTCCGACCGTCCCACGCGGACTTCACGTACGAGGCGAAGTACGGGATCCGCAACTGGCAGGGAGGCGGACGGGCGAGCGCCCGCGAGACCATCGGCCGCGTCGCGGCGGGGGCGATCGCGAAGAAGGTGCTGAGGATCAGGCACAAGACCGAGGTCATCGCGTACGTGAAGCAGATCCACCGGATCGTCGCGGAGGTCGACCCGTCGAAGGTCCGCCCGCGCGACGTGGAGGCGAACATCGTGCGGTGCCCCGACGCGCGGACCGCGGAGCGGATGCTCAGGCTGATCGAGCGCGTCCGGAAGCAGGGGGACAGCGTCGGAGGCGTCGTCGAGGCGGTGGCACGGAGAGTCCCGGTCGGCCTGGGGGAGCCCGTGTTCGACAAGCTGGAGGCGGACCTCGCCAAGGCGATGCTGTCGCTCCCCGCGACGAAGGCCTTCGAGATCGGCTCTGGGTTCGGCTGCGTGACGATGACGGGATCGGAGCACAACGACGCGTTCACGGTACGCGGCGGGCGCGTGAGGACGCTAACGAACCGCTCGGGCGGGGTCCAGGGGGGGATCTCGAACGGAGAGGACGTCGTGATCCGCGTGGCCTTCAAGCCCCCCGCGACCATCATGCGGGAGCAGGACACGGTGGACCGGACGCCTCGGAAGGCGAAGGTGACGGGCCGCGGCCGGCACGACCCGTGCGTGCTGCCGAGGGCGGTCCCGATGGTCGAGGCGATGATGGCCCTGGTGCTGGCCGATCACTGGCTCCGGCACCGGGGGCAGTGCGGAGGATAGCCCCATGGAAGCGGCAGGAGCGACCCGACGGGCCGCCCCTCGCCACGCTTCTCGCCTACGCCTTCACCCGGATCTCGATCCTCTTCGGCTTGGCGTCCTCGCGCTTCGCGAGCGTCAGGACGAGCACGCCGTCCTGGAAGCCCGCGTCGATCCGCTCGGCGTCCACGCCCTCGGGCAGCGCCACCTCGCGGCGGAACGTCCCGTAGACGCGCTCGCGCAGGACGGGCGCCAGGTCCTTCGCCCCGGCCGGCGCGGCCTTCTTCACCTCGATCGCCAGCACGCCGTTCTCGACGTGCATGTTCACGTCCTCCGGGCGCACGCCCGGCAGCTCGACGTACGCCGTCCACCCCTCGGCGCCCTCATAGAGGTCGATCGCCGGAGCGCCCTCGAGCCCGTCGAGGATGGTGCGGAAGCGGTTCGAGAGGACCTCGAACCCCAGGTCGGCCGGTCGACTCATCAGTCCGAACATCGGTACACCTCCATGAAAAAGAGACGCCCCACGATGATGCAACCGCCACGCCAACGCCCCGTCCGCGAGGCCTCTTCGCAACCCGAGGACGGCGAATGACATGAGCCCGCGGCTTCCAGGAGGCCCGGCGGCCGTCTGCCAACGTGGCATTTCCGCCCTGGCGGACGGCAGTCGGGGCGGCGGCTACAGGCCGATCGTGAGCGTCGGCGTGCGTTCCCTCTGCCGCGCGAGGACGATGCGGACCCCCTCGATGCCGAGCGTGGCCCGCTGGGCCGCGACGAGCGCGAGGTCCGGCGTGTTGCACTCCTCGGAGAGGTGCGCGAGGACCACGGTCGCCCCGCGGCCGTTCCGCCCCGCGAGGGCCTGTCCCAGCGCCTGGGAGGCCTGCGCGTTCGAGAGGTGCCCGCGGTCGGAGAGGACCCAGTCGATGTGGTCGGGGTGCCTCGAGCTCGCGATCTCCATCTCGACGTCGTGGTTCGATTCGAGGACCACGAGGTCCGCCTCCGACATCCGCCTCACGACGCGCTCGGGGACGTGGCCGAGGTCGGTCGCGTAGAAGAGGCGCATCGGCGAGGCCTCCCTCGTCGCGATCTGGAAGCCCACCGGCGTCCCGACCTTCTCGGGCACGCCGTGGGGCACTCGGAACGGCGTGATTGCGAAGTCTCCGACGCCGATCGTGCGCGTCCGGAAGAAGTGTACGAGGCCGGCCTCCGAGAGCCGTTTGAGGCGCTTCGTCTTGCTGACGGCGACCTCCCAGGTGAGCGGATGCGTATAGAGCGGCACGTGGTACCGGTGACAGAGGTTGTACGTGGTGAGGTCGATGTGGTCGCGGTGGGCGTGCGTGATGAGCACGCCGGCGACGCGTCCGGGGGCGAGGCTGAGCTCGGCGAGGTGGCGCTCGATGTAGGAAATCGGCAGGGCGCCGGCGTCCACGACGAGGGCGGTGCCCTCGGTCCAGACCGCGGTGCAGTTCCCCTTCGAGCCGCTCCCCAGGACCGAGACGTGGACGCGCACTGGAATCTCCTCCGCGAAGCGGTGAGGATACGGGCGCGAGGCGGCGGGATCAAGTCGCAGCCCTTTGACAGCCCTGCGGCCGGCCCGCTATCATCACGGCGTGAGCCCCGGGACCGGTCCCGCACGTGGAGCATGACATGGCGACCGACACCTTCACCTGCAGCCGCTGCGGCCAGGTGAGCTACTACCGCGACGGATCGTACCTCTTCGGCCAGCAGATCGTCTGCGCACGGTGCTACGCCGCCCAGGCGGCGCCCCCGGTGCCCGTCGCCGGGCTGGCGCCCCAGCCCGGCGTGCCGGCGGCCTATCCGGCGGCCCCGGGAGGGTTTCCGGGCGCCCCGGCGGCCTATGCCCCGCAGGCGCCGGGCTTCAACACCTGCGGACTGCTCGGCTTCTCGTGCGCCATCCTCTCCGTCCTCTGCATGCTCTTCTTCGCCCTCAGCGCGCGAGGCGCCATGGGCGAATTCGTGAAGCTGATGGAGGAGATCCAGCAGAACCCGAACGATCAGGCCGCCAACCAGAAGAAGATGGAGGAGTGGGCGAAGAACCATGAGAAGGAGGCCGGGGCGATGACCATCGGCATCTGCGGCCCCGTGCTGTTCATCCTCGCCGGGCTGATCCTCTCCATCATCGGCGTCTGCCTAAGCAACGTCCGCAAGGGGCTCGCGATTGCCGGCCTCATCCTGAACGGGCTCATGGTCCTGTCGCCCTGCCTGCTCATCTGCGCGGCGAGCGCCTTCAAATAGTCGTAGGACGACCGCGTCGATCACGTCGTCCGGGACGCTCGTCCCCGCCGTGAGGCCCACGGCGTCGAGGCCCTCGGTCCACTCCTCCCGCACCTCGTCGGCTCCCGCGACGCGATGGACCCTCGCCCCCATCCGCTCGCAGGTCGCCGCGAGCTCCCTCGCGTTGTTGCTGTGGGCCGCGCCCACGACGAAGACCGCCTGCACCTGCGCAGCCAGCCTCTCGGCCGCAAGCTGACGGTCCTTCGTCGGCTGGCAGACGGTGTCGACGAGGCGGACCTCGGCGCCGGGGAGCCTCTCGCGCATCGTCCGGACGAGCGCAAGGACGCGCGGGAGAGGCTGGGTCGTCTGGGCGACGACCCCGATCCGCGCCCTCCCCCTCAGGCGCTCGACGTCGTCGTCGGAGAGGACCACGGTCGACTCCGGCAGGTCTCCGACGACGCCGCGGACCTCCGTGTGCCCCTCCAGTCCGACGATCGCGACGTGGTACCCCTCCGCGTGGAGCCGCGCCGCGGCGAGGTGCACTCGGGACACGAGCGGACAGGTGGCCTCGAGGACCTCGTGTCCCCGGGCGCGGAGGGCCTCGCGCACGGCCTCGCATGCGCCGTGCGCGCTCACGAGGACGCGCGGCGTTCCGACCTCCTCGGGGGTCCGCGCGGTCGCAACGCCCGCGGCGCGGAGGCGCGAGACGACGACGGGGTTGTGGACGAGCTCGCCGAGGACGGTGATCGGCCCGCGGGACGCCTCCCTCAGCGCGATCTCAATCGCGTCCCGCACGCCGAAGCACATCCCCATGGCCTCCGCGAGGACGATCCGCATGGTCGGCTTCCCCCCTATGAGTCCTTTGTCAGGCAAAGCATTCGGCGCGACGGGCGCGCTTCACGTGCGCGGTTAGTGGCCCTTCTGTCTCCTGAGGAACTCCTCGAGCTGCCCGAGGTACTGGGCGAAGGCCTTTCGCCCCTTCGGGGTGAGCGAGTAGCGCGTCTGGGGGCGGCGGTCGACGAACGACTTGTCCACCTTGACGAGCCCGTGCGTCTCCAGGTTGCGGACGTGGATGGAGAGGTTCCCGTCGGTGAGGCCCGTCAGCTCCTTCACCTCGCAGAACGTCATCGACTCCGAGGCGGCAAGGACGGAGAGGATGGAGAGCCGGGCCGGCTGGTGGATGACGGGATCGACGGGCTCGAAGACGAGCCCGGGGAGCGCCGTCCTCTTCATCCTGGCAGGGCCGACTTGCTGGTGTTTCGCGGTTGCCATGTCCTACTCCTCCACTGCCCCGACGCGGGCGTCGACGAGCGGCCGCGGGGCGCCCTCCAGGCCGGCGGCCCTGCGGCGTTCCCAGCCGAGCGAGAGCGTGCCGTAGACCAGGTGGAACCCTCCGAACGTCGCGGCCAGCCCTGCGGTCCCCCACGAGGGGGGCAGGAAGAGGGCCGCCGCCCCGGCGGCCAGGAACGCGATCCCGAGCCCTCCGATCCCGCGCGGGGCGAAGAACGAGGTCGCCAGGGCCCCGCAGCCGTAGTGGATCATCCACGCCGCGGGGACCTGATCCTGCTGCCCCGTTCGCACGAGCCACGCCGTGACCGCGATTGCGGCGAGGAAGTTTGGCAGCAGCGCGAGGACGACGGTCCGAGCCTGTCGGCTCCAGACCGGCTCCCCGCGGCCCCGCGCCATGCGCACCGTGAACGCCACGTCGGCCGAGAGGGCCAGGACGAAGACGCCGGCCCAGACGGGGAGGAACGCGCGCGCCGGGTCGACGCCCGGCGGGGGGAACGCCAGGAGCGCGCTCCCCGCCAGGGCAAAGACGCCCGCCGCGATCGCGGACCGCCCCGAGAGGTGCTGGTACTTCGTCCCGCGCTCCATGAGCGTCCGGATCGTCTCGAGCGCCCGCGCGGCATCGTGCTCAGTCATCGGCCAGATCCCCCTGGAGACTTTACGATACAAAGCACGTTACCCCCACGATGCGCCCGCGTCAAGCATCCCGTGCACGGGTACGGGAACGGCTACTGCCAGGAGACGGGTTGACTGCTCACTCGCGTCCGGCCTCGTCCGCGACGCGGAACGCCTCCAGCAGGACCTGCGCGACGGGCGTCCGGATCCGGTTCTCCGGCGCCGCCTGATTGGGGCGGAAGGAGAAACTCCCACCCGCCAACCGACAGAAGGCGTTGAAGGCCGCCTGGTCCTTCTTCCCCTCGAAGTCGGCCGCGACGACGATCCCCTCATCGAACCAGACGAGGGCCTTCTGCTGGTCGAAATGGAGCGTCAGCAGGCCCGACCTCGAGGCCGCCGCGATGAGCTGGCAGATCTGGTCGAGCGGGACCTCCCCGAGCGCCCCCGCGAGCTTCCAGGAGACGGCACGGGGGTCCACCGGCGCGATGCGGGTCGCCGGGCGAACGTGGAGCGGCTTCTCCAGCGCGTCTTTGGCCGCGCCGCGGACCGCCGGAAGCGGGTCGTCGAGCGCGCGACGGAGCGCCTCGCGCGCGGACAGGTCCGTCGGGTAGCTGCCGAGCGCTCGCGTCGCCGCGACGCGCACCTCCTTCACCGTCGCGCGGAAGAGGCTCGCGAGGCCCCCTCCTCCCCCTGAGGAGTGCCGCACCAGGGCGGGGATCGCGGCGCGATCGGCGATCCTCCCGAGCGCGATGCACGCCTCGCTCCGCACGTCGTCCGCCTCGTTCCTCCCGTCGGCGAGGTCGAGCAATACCTGCACGGCCTCCTTGTGCCGCAGCTCCCCGAGTGCCTCCGCGAGGGTCGCTCGGACCGTGGGCTCCTTCTCCTCGCGGAGCGCGCCGAGGATCAGGCTCCCCGCGCGGGGGGTCGCGAGTTCGGACAGCATGAGGGCCGCCCGCTTCCGGACGGCGATCGCCGAGTGACGAAGGAGGCCGTCGAGCGCCCCCTCCATCATCTTCTCGGGCGCGGCGCTGGGGAGGACCTGCATCAGGCGAAGCACGTCCGATGGGGAACTCGTCTGCTGCGTGGCGTCGATCAGGATCGCCGCGGCATCCGGCCCCCCGCGGGCGATCGTCCTCGCATAGCGGACGCGCGTGGCCATGCCCTCCGTCGCCCGGATCTGTCCCACGAGGAACCGCGTGGCCGCCACGTCGAGGCTCTCCACCACCCGCATCGCGTCGGGGTCCCCCTCGCGGAAGCGCTCCTGCACCACCGCGAAACCCACGCCCGAGGCGATCCGCTCGAGCGCCTGGAAGGCGTCCTCGGAGCGACGGGAGGAGCCGCCCTCCTTCACCTGCCCATGGCGTCGAAGCAGGTCGAGCATCGGCATCGCTTCGGAGAAGGAGCCCTGGCGGATCCGCGCGTCGACCAGCACCGCCGCGACCGAGGCGAGGAGCGGATAAGCGGCCGCATCGTCCTCCGTCTCGAGCGCCTGGCGGAGCGCCTCCTCGAGCCTTCGACGGGGCTCCGAGGCCGCCTCCGACTCGAACGCCCCGCGTAGCTGGAGGATCGCCTCGCAGGCCGCCGCGCGGCATCGCGCGGAGCGGTCCGAGAGGAGCGAGACGGGAGTCTCCAGGAGCTGCGCCACCAGGCTGTCGCGCCCGAGCGCCGCGAGCTCCTTCAGGAGCGCCTCTCCCTCGTGCGCGATCGCGGCGGCCCGCTCCTCGGGGAGGAACGACGCGATCGCGTGCGCGCGGACGACCGCCGCGGGCTCGGTCGCGTGCGCGGTCTCGCGCTCGCGCAGCCATGCGGGGACCAGCTCCGGAGCGTTCTCCTGCAGGAAGGGCCGGAGCGCCGCGTGGAGGTGCGTGGACTGGCGGAACGCGCCGACGATCGCCTCGCCGACCCGCTGCAGGCGCGCACGGCCCTCGGCGTCGGACTCCTGCCGCTGTCGCGCGAGGTCGAGGATCGCCTGGCGGGCCGCCCCGAGGTCGAGGAGGCCGGTCTGCGCGGTCCGTCGCCGTGTGAGCCGGGTAGCCATGCGCGGAGGATCCTATCCCGTACGCGCCGCGTGGGCAAGGCCATCACGCTGGACGACGGGATCGACGACAAGGTCAGCGTCCGATTCGAAGACCTTCACTACGTGCAGGCCGTCGACGAGGTCGCTGACCTGACCCGGTGCGTGGCGCGGCGGAGCGGGGACTCCATCGTCGTGTCAAAGCCCCCGCGGGTGACGATGGAGTTCAGGCGGGCGGAGCTGGTCGAGGTCATCCACCTGATCGCGGAGGAGGCGGACGCGAACTTCCCGCTCCCGACCCTGGGCCGACTCGACTACGACAAGTCCAGGAACCACATCGTCGTGTTGGACACGAAGGCGGTGCTCGACGACATAGAGCAGGTCATCCGCGCCATCGACGTGGAGCCCGTGCAGGTCCTGCTCGACGTTACGTCCGTCAAGACGAGCAACGAGGACCTGATCCAGATGTGCGCGAACTGGTCGAGCCGCAACGACTGCGGAATCACGATAGGTCACGGACCGAGCGACCCGAACAGCGACGGCGCATGCCAGACGAGCGGGAGGTTCCCGTTCAACATCGGATCCGCGCCGTCGGGCTCCGCACCCGGCGCGGGCGTGCCGGCGTTCCTGACCGGCAACGACATGGCGGCGACCCTCCGTCTCTTCGCCCAGGACGCCGACACGGAGTTCATCATGCGGCCGAACCTCGCCATCCGGCACGAGGCGGGGACCGGGATTTCGATTGGGTACTCTATCGGCGAGGAGATCCACGACACCGGCACCCTGCGAGATCGCCAGATACACGGTGCGGATGGAGCGGGCAGTCAGCCCCAGGGATCGCCGCCCCCGCCCGGGGTGCTCCAGATCACGATGGGAGAGCGCCGGGGCGACGCCTCGAACGCCGCGGTCTGGCTCAGCTTCGTTCCCCATCTCGTCGTCGGGACGGACAAGTTCATCCTCACGGTCATTCCGCCGGACGAGACCCTGATGGGGAGCGCGTCGCAAGCCGGGGGTTTGGAGGAGTCCAACGACCCGTCGAGCGTCGCCATCACAGGGACGTCGGCACGCAAGCGCCCGGCAACCATCGTGACGCACGTGCTCATCGAGAGCGGCCAGACCGTGGTCCTGGCGTGGCCACATCCGGAAGGAGCGCGTCCGACGCCTCGGAGGTTCCCCTTTGTCAGGGAGACCTCGGTCCTCGGCCAGATGTTCAGGCGCCTGGCGGAGAAGTCGGCGAAGACCCGTCACTTCATCTTCGTCAGTCCTCACGCCGTCCGCGATCCGGTGTCTCCCCGCTGATCGCGTGCCGTTCGGGTGCCTGTGGCGGTCTCCCGGGCGCCTCGTCGCCGTGCGCGGCGTCGGCGAAGACCAGCGCGCGCTGCCAGCCGTCGGGCGTCTCGCCGGGGACGAGCGGGATGCGCATCCGCGACCACGACGTGAAGCGCGCGGAGGGCCAGGCGTCGCGGGTGCGCAGCTCGATCGTCGTCCGTGCGGGGACCCACATCGAGCGCTCGTCGCCGAGCAACGCGTCGACCGCCCGCGCCATCAGCGCGCTGGGCGGACCGCCGTGCTGCGTCTGCACGTCCCACGGTCCTCGCGTCGACGCCGTGGAGACGAAGGCATCGCCGTCGGGGAGGTAGAACGCCTTGTCGGCCACTGTGTCCATGGCATCGCGAGGTCGGCGAAGTCCGAGAGCGGCGCTACTCCTCCTCGCCCTCCGGAGCCGCGTCGCCGGGACGGCGGAAGTCACGGGAGGAGACGCCGTACTCCTTCATCTTCCGCTGCATCAGCGCGCGGTTCATTCCCGTCTCCGCGGCCGCCTTCGAGGCGTTGCCGGCCGCGCGGCGGAGGGCCTCGACGATGAAGGCCTTCTCGATGTCCGCCTGGGCACGACCCAGGGCCTCCTTGAGCTCCTCGTTCGTCCGAGGGACCCGGATCCGCACGTCCTTCGCCGCCTCGCGGAACTTCGGGGGGAGGTCCTCCAGCGTGATCGTCGTCCCCTCGCAGTACGCCACCGCCGCCCGCACCGCGTTCTCCAGCTCCCTGACGTTTTGCGGGTAGTCGTGGTTCTCCAGCACCCGGCGCGCCTCCTCGTCGATCGAGAGGCCCGGCTTGTCGCACTCCTCGCCGATCCGCTTCACGAAGGCGTCCAGCAGGATCGGGATGTCGCCGCGGCGCTCTCGCAGCGGCGGCAGCGCGATCGTCACCACCTCCAGCCGCGCCTTGAGGTCCTCGCGGAACTTCCCCTCTTGCACCATGCGTTCGAGCGGCCGGTTCGTCGCCGCCACGACCCGCGCGTCCACCTTCTGGGTCTTCCTCCCCCCCAGCTTCTGGACTTCGCCGTTCCCGAGCGCCCTGAGGAGCGCCGCCTGCACGTCGGGAGGCAGGTCCCCCACCTCGTCGAGGAAGATCGTCCCGCCGTCCGCCTGCTCGAAGTATCCCGAGTGGTCGGACGACGCCCCCGTGAACGCCCCTTTCACGTGGCCGAAGAGCGCGCTCGCGACCAGGTCCACGGGGATCGCCGCGCAGTTCACCGGAACGAACGGCCCCTCCGCGCGCTTGCTGGAGTCGTGCACGGCCCGCGCGACCAGCTCCTTCCCCGTCCCTGTCTCGCCGAGGATCAGGACCGGCGCCGTGCTCGTCGCGACGCGCCCCGCCGTCTTCAGGGCGCCAAGGAGCGCCTCCGACTCGCCGAGGATCGCGGCGAACGCCGGCTTCTTCTTCACCTCCTGCTCGAGGCGGCGGACCCGGGTGTTGAGCTGGACGATCGACTGGGAGAGCCGCTCGAAGAGCGCCGCGTTCCCGATGGCGACCGCCGCCTGGTCCCCCAGCGCCGTGACCGCCGAGAGGTGGAGCGGCGTGAAGGCCTCCGCCTTCTCCCGATGGTCGAGGTAGATCGCCCCGACGACCCGGTCCTTGATCCGGAACGGCACGCAGAGGAGCGACCTCACGCCCAGCTTCTGGACGCTCACGACCCCCGCCAGACCCGCGTCGTCCATCGCATCCGCCGAGGTCCGCGGGCGGCCCGTCTTCACCACCTCCTGGACGACCGTGCGGCTGTAGGCGAGGTCGCGCTCTTCCGCCTGCGTCCCGCCGAAGTTCCGCGCGGACTGCACGCGCGCCTGCTGGTTCGCGTCGACGTGGATCACGAGGCCGCGCTCCGCGCCCGTCGCGTCGATCGTGGTGTCCAGGACGAGGTTGAGGAGGGCGGTGAGGTTCAGCTCCGCGTTCAGCGGCCCCGCGAGGGCGACCAGGCGGCGCAGGACGCGCAGCTCCTCATCGGGGGGCGGGGGGTTGGTGCTCATCGTGCGCGCGATCCTATGCACGCGGCCGCCGCAGGGCAAGGATCGCTCACTTGTAGTCCGTGTAGCGGTGATCGAGGCCCATCGCGCCGGCCAGGTCGACGCCGAGCGGCATTCCGCAGCGGTAGGGCGTCGTCGGGTCCTCGCGCATGTCGTCCGTCTCCGCGAGCAGCTCCGCCCCGCCGTGGGCGTGGATCCAGGTCTGGACCCTGTAGCTGTTGTACGAGCTCTGGTTCTTGCCGCCGCTGTGGTAGGTCCGCACTCCGCGCGACTCGACTCCGGTCAGCTCGTCGAACGGCATCGACCTCGTCCGCCTCGTGCGCGCAACGACGACCGTGCGAGAGGCCCAGTCGATCACCGAGAGGACGGGGAGTGAGTGCCACACGACCGCGGCGAGGAGGACCAACGGGATGCCGGTCCACAGGAGGCCGAC
The DNA here is from genome assembly GCA_964649705.1 of uncultured Planctomycetia bacterium. GTDB lineage: Bacteria > Planctomycetota > MHYJ01 > WSZJ01 > CAZYRM01 > CAZYRM01. The sequence continues at coordinate 54,704 of CAZYRM010000006.1, read as the reverse complement.
CAGGAAGTTGCCGAGCGGGTCCCCGGAGCCGGTGATCCGCGAGGTGAACATCGCGTAGGCGCCGTACCCCGCGAACGGCACCAGGACGGCCGAGATGCACCCGACGGCCGCGGCCTGGAACGGCTTGAAGAGGCGGATCTCGCGGCCCGGCTCCCACGCCTGGACCTGGAAGGAGCTCTTGTATCCCTTGGGGTCGAAGGACGGGATCACCTCCTGCGGAAGCTCGACGTGGACGCTCACCTCGTCCATCGCGTAATTCGACGGCCGCTCGACGGGCGGGACCGCCTCCTGGCCCGCCAGGTCGCGCGTCAGCGTGATTTCGAACTCGCGCGGGTCGTTCCTCCCGATGGCGTACCCGCGCAGGCCCGCGATGGCACCGCAGCGGAAGGCGAAGTCCATCACCTCGTCGCGCTTGTCGAGGCCGTCGACGACGAGGCGGAAGGCCTCCTCGCGGCCGCCGTCGCGCCGGAGCCTCGCCTGGAGGCCGAGGCCGACGCCGGGGACGACGCCGCGGCCGCGGGTGGTGGAGAGCTGGAGCTCGCTGAGCTCGAGGAGGGGGACGGAGAGGGTGCGGGGAAGGAGGCCGAGGACCCCGCGCTCTTCGACGGTCCACTCCCCCGCGTCCCGGTCGAGGGTCACGCGGACGGGCCGCCGTGAGGAGTAGAGGACGATCGCGGTCATCACGCCGACGATGGCGTACCAGAAGACCATGAAGCCGAGGATTCCGGCGGTGGAGCCCCGGTCGGGGGTGGCACCGGCCGTCCCGGACAGGATCAGGACGAGAGGGACCAGCGGGACGAGCCAGAACGGGGCGAGGAACAGGAGGACGCAGCCGAACTGCATGCCGGCGGAGCGGGTCTCCTGGAGGTGCAGAGATCGGCCGGGGAGGTCCTGAAGGATCCGCATCGCAAGAGGATACAGGAATGCGAACGGGAGGTCAGCACGAACCCGCGACCGTCCCCGTGCACGGCCCCGGCGGGAGGAGCGGAAACCGCCTCCTCACGCTTGACACCCCCCTCGGCGAGTTCCTATGATGCCGCCCCTACGCGGGCGTAGCTCAGTTGGTAGAGCACCACGTTGCCAACGTGGATGTCGTCGGTTCGAGCCCGATCGCCCGCTCTTCTCCGCGATGACGTTGACCCCCTCCCGAGCCCCCGAGGGGGCGCCGAAGGGAGGCCCTCCATGTCCACGCCGCTCAAGGTCGTCTTCTCCACCCTCCTTCTCGCCGCCCTCGCGGGCATGGGCTTCTCCGCCTGGGCGATCATGCAGATCCGCGCCGACCTCCAGGCCCTCTCCGCGAAGGTCTCGCAGATCGAGCGCCGCCCCGCGGCCGATGCGCCCGCGCCGGCGCGCGAGGTGGTCGGGCTGCCCGCGGGGCAGCCGCCCGCCGCGGCCCTCCCCGCGCCGTCCGAGATCGACGCCCTCCGCCGCCAGGTGGCCGACCTCTCCACGCGCGTCCGCGCCCTCGCCGGAGGCGCCTCGACCTCCGCGGCGGCCTCCTCGGACGGCCCCGTCGCCGCCGGGGCCCCGGCAGGGGCAGGCCTCCCGGCGCCTGCAGGCCCGACGTTCGACGACCTGACCCGCGAGGCGATCAAGGACGTCGTCCGAGAGACGATGGCCGAGGAACCGGCCGGGGCGATGTCGGCCGTGACGTTCCATGCGCCCGTCATGGGAGGGTTCAACGACATCGACGCCCTCGCGAAGGAGCTCGCCCTCTCAGAGACGCAGAAGGCCGAGATCCAGAAGGTCTGGGACGAGCGCGAGAAGGAGATGCAGTCCTTCTGGGACGGGTCGGGCGAGCTTCCCGAGCCCGAGGTCATGAAAGAGAAGATGCAGGAGATGGGCCGCAAGACGGACGAGCGGATCAAGTCGCTCCTCACCGTCGAGCAGGCGAGGCAGTACGACGAGCGCAAGTCCGAGCGCGGCGACGCCATCTTCTTCGGCGTGAAGACGCGCGAGGGCCCCGCGCCGAAGAAGTAGCGGGACCCCGCGCCCGCAGGCGGCGGCCTTGACTTCAGGCGGTCCGGCCCCTACGATCCCCGCCGTTCAGGGAGCCTCGCATGAAAGGCGTGTACCTCGTCACGGGGATCCACGGCGTCCTCGCCCGGTCCCTTGCCTCCCGCCTCTGGTCCCTCCCGGGCACGCGCAAGGTCTACGGCCTCGCGGGCCCCGAGGAAGGGCCGCCCTCGCCGAAGAAGGTCGAGGTCGAGGAGGTCGACCCGCGCGACGCCGCGCTCGTCGACTTCATCTCCGAGAAGAAGGTCGACACGGTCGTCCACCTCGACTTCCTGGAAGAGTACCGCCACCAGGAGGAGGTCTTCGACCGGAACGTGATGGGGATGCTCAACGTCTCCGCGGCGGCCGCGGAGGCGGGGGCACGGAAGCTCGTCCTCGCGAGCACGACGTGGGCCTACGGGGCGGTCTACGACAACCCGAACTACCTGGTCGAGACGCGGCCGCTCAGGGGCCGCCCGCACCTCGCGTGGCTCAAGGAGCGCATCGAGGTCGAGCGGTACGCCAAGGAGTTCGTCGCGACGCACCCGAAGCTCGTGACGACGATCCTCCGCTTCGCGCCGCTCCTCGGCCCGACGAGCGACTCCCCCCTCTCGCGGTATCTCGGGCTCCCGAGCCCGCCGACCGCGATGGGGTTCGACCCGCTCCTCCAGCTCCTCCACGAGGACGACGCGGTGGAGGCGCTCCTCGCGGCCTGCCGCCAGGACGTCCGGGGAGCCGTGAACGTGGCGGCCGACGGCGTGATCCCCCTCCTCAAGCTCCTGCGCAAGGGGAACCGGGCCTACCTCTCCGTGTTCGCCCCGATCGCGAACCTGGCGCTCAAGATCGCGCCGGGGTTCGCCTCGTTCAAGCAGATCCCGATCGAGGTGGACAGCCTGAAGTTCAACTGCGTCGCGGACACGAAGCGGATGAAGGAGGAGCTGAAGTTCTCCCCGCGCGTCGGCCTCGCGGAGATCGTCGACGAGCTGACGAGGAAGGGCCCCGCGGAGGCGATGGAGCCGGAGGAAGTGGAAGGGATGCTCGAGGAGGTCGAGGAGGACTGGTGGTAGCGATGGGCGTAGGCACGAACGGGCGCTGCACGGCGACGACGGCGAAGGGTGGACCCTGCCGCGGTCGGTCGGTCGCCGAGACGGGCTTCTGCCGCAAGCACCAGCCTCCGGAGGAGGAGGCGCCGGCGCCGCGCGTGGAGCGAAGCCTCCGCGACGAGGTGGAAGGACTCCTCAGGGGCGCGGTCGAGCGATTCCCGATCTCTCGCCTCTTCCCGTCGGTCACGCCATCGAGCGTGATCGAGACCTTCCGCTCGGGGATCGAGAAGGTGGCCCCGCAGGCTCGCGAGGAGCTGCTCCGCGCGGCGCGGAACTTCCTCATGCGCCAGGCGACCTGGCTCGCGACGGACACCTGGAAGAGCGCGTGGTCGTTCCTCACGGGGATGTCGGACCAGTGGAAGTCGATGCTCGCGCGGCGCGCGCGGGGCGAGTACGAGGTCGACCCGTACGGCCTCGACGAGGAGTTCACGGACTGGGTCCGACCGGTCTTCCGCTTCCTGTACCGCTTCTACTGGCGGGTCGACACGACGGGGATCGGGAACGTCCCGGGCCAGGGGCGGGCGCTGATCGTCGCGAACCACTCGGGGGTCCTCCCCTGGGACGGCGCGATGATCATGACCTCGATCTGGGAAGAGCACGCGGAGCCGCGCTACGTCCGCACGCTCTACCTAGACTGGTTCACGCAGGTGCCGTGGGTGGCCCCGATGCTCACGCGGACGGGGCAGATCCTGGCGCACCCGGAGAACGGCGAGAGGCTGCTCCACGAGGACCGCCTCGTGGCGGTCTTCCCCGAGGGTTTGAAGGGAGTCGGGAAGCTCTTCAAGGACCGCTACAAGCTGGCGCGCTTCGGGCGGGGCGGGTTCGCCCGGATGGCGATCCGCGCGGGGGCGCCGATCGTCCCGTGCGCTGTGGTGGGAGCGGAGGAGATTCACCCGAACTTCCGCAGGCTGCACCTGGCGGAGAAGATCCTCAACCTGCCGATCGTGCCGATGACGCCGACGTTCCCGTGGCTGGGGATCTTCGGGACGATTCCGCTTCCCTCGAAGTGGAAGATCCACTTCTGCGACCCGGTCCAGACGAGCCGGTACAAGCCTGAGGACGCGGACAACTTCCTCGTGGTGTCGAAGGTGTCGAACCAGGTCCGCGACTCGATCCAGAAGAAGATCCACGAGCTCCTCGCGGAACGGAAGAGCGTGTTCTGGTAGCCATGGCGAAGCCTTTCCGCGACACGAAGGCGGTCTACGACCGTCTCGGCGCGCTCTTTCGGGACCTGCTGGACGACCCCGACTACGGGTCGATGGCGAAGGGGTCGGTGATCCGCTTCCGCCTGACGGAGCCCGATGCGGTGGTGAAGCTGAACTGCCGCAAGTCTCCCGCGGAGGTCGCGTGCGGCGCGGCGGACGGGCCCGCGGACCTCGACCTGGGGATGCCGGCGACGCTCCTGCACGAGGTGCTCTCGGGGAAGTCGGGGCTGGGGGACGCGTACGGGAAGGGGCTGATCCAGGTGCGTGGATCGGTTTTCAAGCTCATTTCCCTGAAGCCGCTCCTCGACGCGGCGGCGCGCCTCTACCAGCGGAAGAAGTAGCCGTCACCGGCCAGGTCGCCGAGGCGGGGTCCGCACATCGAGCCCTGCCGCCTCCGCCCAGACGACGGCCTGCCACAGGTTGCCACCGAAGGCGCGCCCGGTGCGCTTCTCAAGGGCGGCAAGGGCGCTCGCCCGGACCTCCCCGACACAAGAGGGCCACTTGAGATAGTCGATCGCACTCTGGGCATCCACCCTTTCAACGAGGTCTGGGACCGCCTGCCTCACGGGCGAGGACTGGCACTGCGCCCTGGCGTGGTCGACCACTTCCGCGACACGCAGGAGCACCTCGTTCGCCTCCTCGGGCGACAGCTTCCGCGCGAGCCTGCAGATCACATCATCGTGCCGGCTGAAGACGGAGAGGGACTCCATCGGCGATCCGGCGGGCGAGCCCAACAAGCGAAGCGCCTCGGCCTTCCATATGCCGCGTGGCACCTCCCGGGGGATCGCGGAAAGGACGATGGCGATCCTCTCGAATTGCGCGAGGCTCTTCGCCGCCCCCAATGCGTGGAGGGCATCCCTCTGTGCCCCCTCGGCATCCTCCCTCCCCAGTCGGCGGGCAACCGCGCAGAGACCGGCCATCAACTGCTCGTCCTGCCATCGCCCTTGTATCTCGCGTTGATCGTCGAGGGGTCGCCCCTCGGGCGAGTCGCTCTCGCGGGGACCGGCGGCCTCCAACCAGAGTTTCGCAAACGCGGCGCTCACGAGCTCGTCCGGCATCGCCCATGGGCACGAGGCGACCATGGCCGCCACGACCGAGAGCTTGCCGCGGTCCGTGGCCCCTGCAACCGCTCCGATCCACTGATGGAGCGCGCCATCCGCTTGCTCCCTGGTCAGCTTGGTCGCAATCACGGCGGTCGCCCGGCCGATCAACCATGGCCTGTCCGTCCCCTCGGACTCCAGGGCGGAGAGGATGGCAACCTGGCACCTGCCCGCATCGTTGGCGGAGAGGTCCCCAGGCACCTCGCGGATGGCCTCTGCGATGGGTTCCAAGTCCCAGGGTTTGGGCTTGTCCGAGAGGCGTCCGACGAGGATGGAGTGTGCGTCTCGCACGTCCCCGCCAGACGGGCCACCGGGAAGTTCCCGCAGGGCCTCGGCGATCGACTTCGCTGCCCGTGCGTCGAGCGTGGCACGCAGGGCCTGAACGAGCTGGCCGCCCCGGCTCTCCACGTCGGACGGTGCGAGACGGGCGGAGAGGCACGGAAGAGCACCTGCCGCCGCCTCCGCGAGGCGCGCGGTCCGCCACCGTTCCTGGTCCGCGCTCGTCGCACTCGCCCGTTCGTTGACGTTCGCGAGGGCCTACATGAGCGAGTCGAAGGCCGAGTCGAGATCCTGAGGTGCGAGATTCGTTGCGACGGCTCTCAATCCAGCCGCCAGAGGGTCTGGATAGAAGTCCTCGGTTGATCGGAGCGTTTCCAGCAGGAGCCCGAGGACGGGCTGAACCGCCTCGGGAGAGAGCGCGCAGCCCACGGACACGAGGGATCGCTCCGGAGCATAGAGCAACCGCGGGTCACGGCACTTCCGGACTCCCTCCAGGGCCAGCGTGGCTGCATGGCGGCCGTCCTCGGGAGAGAGTCGTCCCCCCAGGGCCACGTACACGTCCGCCAGCGACCAGAGGAGGGCCGGATCGGGCGTCTTTTGTATCTCCGCGAGGGTCTGCGATCGAGCGCGCCCCAGGGCCTCTTCGGTCGCCATGCCTGCGAGCCGCCCGAGGGTCTCCGAGCGCTGATGGACCGACGCACGGTAGACTCCCTCCCCGTGACCGGGCATCGGGCTCTCCAGGGCGGCGAAGTCCACCAGGGCCCGGGTCACGCCGAGGCGGAGGACGGCAGCCAGGAGCACGTCCGACGACTTTCGCACGTCGTCCTGCGGGAGCCTCGCCAGCAGCTCGATCAGGGACCGCAGGAGGGGCTCGAATTGCCGGGGGTTCTGGACGGCGTCGAGCGTACCGATCCAGGGGGCGAAGTCCGAGGGGACCTCACCGGGCAGGACTCCCGTCTGGATCGCCTGCAGGGCATCGACGAGGGAGAAGATCCGAATGTAGGGCGACGGAGTGTCCCGTGTCGCTTCCCGTGTGCGACCGACGGCGGCCATCAGGCACTCTCGCGCGACCGCCGCGTCGGAATGCCGCAACCGGGGAGGAAGGGCGCGCAGCACCTGCACGTAGCGATCGAGCATGAATCGCGACTCGTCGAGCGCCATCCGGCGCGTCAGGGCATGGACGATGAAGCCGACCACTCCAGGGTCGGCGTCCGTGTCGACGAGCTCGACCGCGAGCCGCGCACGGGCCTCCAGGATCGAGGTCGGCTCGGAGGCCTCGCCGAGGTGCGGCAGGACATGGCGCCGGAGGGCGGCATCGCGGGTCTCGCGGTCGAGCCCTACCGCGGCGACGCAGAGTTCCTCGGCGCGCCCATTGAATCGCGCCGCAGTGTCCTCGGTCTCGAATACCGCTTCGAGGAAGGCCTCGCGGACCGGGGCGTCCGCGACGGACAGACGCCATGCGGCCTCGTATTGCTCTGGATCGTCGCCATCGAGGAACAGGGTGTCCTGAATGAGACGACTCGCTGCCGCGTCGGGATCCTCCGCGAGGCCATACCGCACAAGCGCGAACGCCGTGACGACCAGAGCGACGATCGAGACAGTCCAGATCCTCCGCCGGTTCCCACGCATGGAGTTCCCTCGCCAGCACGTTGACAAGGGATCCTACGCCGTCGCCGCCGTGGCGCACAAGCGTCCAGAGGCGAGGAACTCTGGGGGCTCGCCGACTCTGCGCGCCTGGACCGACATCGACCGCAGGCTTCACAAACTTGCGGCCGGCGATCGTGGTTCGGTAGGATCTTGCGCGGTGTACAACACCCCTCGGAACCGGTGTCTCCAGGCGGTCGTGATCGCCGCGGCCACGGCCCTCCTCTGTGTTTGGCTGGGTTCGTGGCAGAGCTGGTCGTCGGCCGTCTACGACGTGTCGCTCGGCGTCGGGCTGTTCGGCTACCTCGTCCAGACCGTCGTGCGCGTGCGGCAGACGGGCATGGACCGGCGGCGCGTTGCGATGCTTCTGGCCCTTGGGGTCGCGTGCGCGATCGCCATCGCACGGCTGCGCATCAGGTACGAGGTGCCAATCTCGGGGCACATGACTGTCCTGACGACGGTCCTCGGGCTGGCGCTCCTCGACGGGGAGCCCCGGCGCCGCGCCCGGACGTGGCTCTTCCTGCCTTGGGCCGCGGTCCTGCTGACCCGGTGGACCATCCTCGACTGGGGTCATCATTGGCAGACGATCGGCGCGCTGGTCGCAGGGGCTGTCCTCGTGGCGTTGGCTTGGCTCGTTGGCGTCTTGACACGCAAGCGACCGTTTCGGTGGCTCGCGCTGGTCGCCGGGGGATACCTGCTGCTGTGCGGCATCGCCGGCGTCTTCCTGGGGGAGGGCGCCATCAGACCCGCGCGTCTCGCGAACGACCCTGGCGCTCGGGAACGACTCGCCGCCTTGGGGAAGCTCGAGGACGTGGAGGTGACGCCGGGGGGCGCCCGGTTGCGCGGTTGGTACCTGGTTCCGCCGAACGACTGCGGCCGCGCGGTCCTCGCCCTGCACGGGATCGCCGACCGCCGATCCGCCATGGTCGCCCACGCCGAGCTGCTGGCGAGGCACGGCTACCGCGTGCTGCTCGCCGACCTGCGAGGCCACGGCGACAGCGAGGGGGACATCTCGACGTACGGCGTCATCGAGGCCCAGGATGTGGTCGTGTGGCAGCGCTGGCTCACCGAACGCGGCGCCCGGGCCGTGTTCGGTTTCGGGGCGTCGCTAGGTGCGGCCGTCCTGCTCCAAGCGCCCCGAGCCGGGGCGAGGTTCGACGGCGTGGTCGCCGAGGCCAGCTACTCGAGCTTCGCCGACATCGCGCAGGATCGAATCGGCGCCAAGGCGGGCGCGCTGTCGTGGTTCGCTCGCCTGCTTTCGCGCCCGATCATCGCATCGGGAGTGCTCTACGTGAGGCTCCGCTACGACATCGATCTGGCGCAGGCGAGCCCCGCGCAGGCGGCGGCCGCGACGGACACGCCGGTGCTGCTCATCCACGGTGACGCCGACGTCGAGACGCCGCCCTGGCACTCGATGGCGATCCGTGACGCCAGCCCGGAGCACGCCGAGCTGTGGATCGTCCCTGGCGCCTGGCACTGCGGCGCCTGGGCACGGGCGCCCCAGGAGTTCGAGCGAAGGGTCATCGAGTGGATCGAGGCCCACGAGTCGAGGTAGGGAGCACGGATCGCGGCGCGTCTGGCGCCCTCCCCCTTGTAGGCCCCTACGGCAGGAGGTCGCGCACGGGCACATCGACGCGCGTGCCTTCGCCCACGTAGAGGGGGAGCGTGGCTCCAGCCTGGAGCGCCTTGGTCTGCGAGTATCGCCCTTCCGCAGGGACAGGCGACTCGAAGACCTCGACCTGGAGGTCGACCAGATTGACGATGACGTACTGGGGGATCCCCGCGGCCGCGTAGATCCGGAGCTTGTTCGTGCGATCGTGGTCCAGGGAGCCGTCCGACACCTCGATGACGCAGAAGACGTCCGTGGGTCCAGGGTGTCGCTCCAGGTAGTCGCGGGTCTGACCCCGGACAACGAGCCCGTCGGGTTCCGGCTCGTGGGAACGGAGCAGCGTCACAGGCCCTTGTTTCATGATCCAGCAGCCATGGGGCTTCACCAGCGCATCCAGGCCGGCGAGCAGGTCCACGGCGGCCCTGTGGCGCTTGCCGATCGTCATCGAATCCTCCCCGCGCGCGCTCCGGTCTTTTTGCACCAGGAGCCCGTCAAGCAACTCGAACGGACTGCCCTCGCGCAGGATGCCGGCCTCGATCATCGCGTGGTACTGGTCGACATCCAGGCGTGCGAGGGGTGGCATGTGTGCCCGCGCATGTTCCGGAGAGGTGACTGCCACAGTGCTCACTCCTTCCTCAAGCCCGTCACTGTCCGAATTCTAGCCCGCCCACCCAGGAGCAGCAAGCCCCTCGCGGGGATCGCGGGAGAGCTTGCCTCCTGTGCCGCCCGCAGGCGTGAAGGGCGGCACCCCCCAGGGCAGAAACCCGCAGACGGAAGCCAGCAAAGAGAATGCAGCAATCAGCGCGCTAGACTCCTCGCAACACGGAAACCGACGACGTAGCCCCGGTTCGCCGGGTGCCGCCACTCGCGACTCGTCACGGGCCGGATCCCGCCATACATGTTCCAGGAGGCTCCCCGCACCACCCGGGAGGAGCCGCTACCGGGCCCCCTCGGGTTCCTTGCCCCGTGACCACAGGTCTCATAGTACGTTTCATCGTACCAGTCCGAGCACCACTCACACACGTTTCCTACCATGTCTTGCGCGCCGCACGCGCTCGCCCCTGCCGGATACGAGCCCCGGGCACGCGTGTAATAATCACGATCTGACAGGTCTCCGAAGTTCGTCCGCGATCGGTCCGGTTTCTCGTTTCCCCATGGGTACATCCTCCCGTCTCTCCCCCTCGCCGCGTACTCCCACTCCGCCTCCGTCGGCAGTCTGAGCCCCGCCCAATCGCAATAGGCCTTTGCCTCCTCCCAGCCGAGGTAAACGACCGGATGCGCATCAAACCGTGAGTCTGTGAAGTACTCATACAGGTAGCTCCGCTCTGGCGGCCAGGGCGCCGGGTGCCTGGTCGCCGTGTGGAACGCCCGGTATTCGCCGTTCGTTAGTTGGTACTTGCCAATGAGGTAACCATCTAGCTCCACGCGATGCACGGGCTCCCTGTCCGTCCATATCGACTTGAGCCCCATCATGAATTCCCCCGGCAGCACGTGGATTAGCTCCATCCCCGTCTTCTCGTGCCGGTACTCTTCGTACCCCTTCTCGTTCACACGCAAGAAGACCAGACCTGGAATGACGAGGCGCGACACGAGGACGCGCTCCGCGGGCCTGGGTGCATCCACGACCTTGGGCGCATTCGCAGCGATCGGCGCCTGCCGTGGCGAAGCGACGACCTCGACGCGAGGGGCACCCAGCCGTTCCAGAAGCGCCTGTGCGTCTGCGGGACGGAGCGAGGGGTTCCGCTGCAACGCCGCCTCCACCGCCTCCGAGAGGTGCGCCTCCACGCCGAGGCCCTCCGCCAGCGTCGGGGAGTGGCGATCAGGCAAGGCGCCGGCGAGCAACTCGTAGAGCACCACGCCCGCCGCGTACACGTCCGCCCGCTTGTCCACCGCGCCCCCCGCGCGCTGCTCGGGCGCCATGTAGTCGGGCGTCCCAGCGCCGGGCAGCATCGACAAGCCGCCAGGGCGCGCCAAGGCCCTCGCCAAGCCGAAGTCGCACAGCTTCGGCGCGTCGTGGCGCGGCAGGAGGACGTTCTCCGGCTTCACGTCGAGGTGCAGCACGCCCTTCCCATGCGCGTACGCCAGGGCCCGCAGGAACCCCCGTGCGATCGGCTCGGCATCGGCCCAGGTCAACTTCCCGCGCGCGTCAAGCAGTCCGCGAAGCGTCCCTCCGTCCACCCACTCCATCGTGAGATAGGGCGTCCCATCGTGCCGACGAACGTCCCTCACGCGGACGATGCCCTCGTGCGTCAACTCGAGCCCGACCTTCGCCTCCTCGATGAACCGACGGACGCACGCAGGGTCCTGCGCGAGCTGAGGCCTCAGGAGCTTCATCACCACGTCCTGGTCCAGCTCCAGGTCCCTCGCGCGGTACACCATGCCCATCCCGCCCACGCCGATAAGCTCGAGAACCTCGTACTTGTCCAGACGCGTACCAGGATTCAGAGGTCGACCCTGCTCGATGCGCGCGGAGAGGCAGGTCAGAAGAGAGTGTCGGACTCGAGGCGACTCCGAGAGCCCCGCCAGCACGCTCGTCAACGCCTCGCGCACCGAATCGGCAGGCGCCCCCGCCGGCGGATGCGCGAGGGGTGCCACGAGGCGTTCACGATCGGGCCCAGACAGGCCGCGAACGGCGTCCGCGACGGACTGCTCGACCTCCTGCTCGGTGAGCCGCAGGAGGCCCTGGGTCCTCCCCCGCTCCCCCCGGGCGACGCGGAGCGCGAGCGCCTCGACGTGGGCCTGGAACCTCTCCTCCTCGGCGTGCTTCGCGCACTCGGCGACCATCGGCCCGACGACCGGGACCGCCTGAACGAGCCCGCGGAGCGCTGCGCGCAGGTAGCCTCCCCAGTTCATGCTAGGCTCCATTCGTCGTGGCGCGGGGGCCCATCGGCGGGGAGGGTGAGAGGCATGGCAGGCCCTCGGGACCTTCGCGATGGTAGGCCCCTCACGCCGTGATCGTCAAGCCCGGAACATGGCCGGGGATCCTCTGGCTCGCGGAGCGGCATCTTGACTGCATCGTCTCTGATGCTATGATGCGGTCATGAGGACTACGCTGACGCTCGATCCTGACGTCGTGGCCCTCCTGAAGCGCGCGATGCGCGACAAGGGGATCTCGTTCAAGGCCGCGCTGAACGAAGCGATCCGGAGCGGGCTGGCGAGACCGCCATCCCGTGGTGGCCGTCCCTATCGCCTCAAGACCTACCGGATGGGGTACCGCCCCGAACTGGGGCTCGACAAGGCCCTCTCGCTCGCCGCCTCGCTCGAGGACGAGGAGATCGCGAGAAGGCTGAGCCTGCGAAAATGAAGCTCCTCGACGTCAACCTCCTCCTGTACGCCGTGAATGAGGACTCGCCGCACCACGCCAAGGCGAAGCCGTGGTTCGAGGCGGCGCTCTCCGGGACGGAGGCCGTCGGTTTCGAGTGGACGGTGCTCCTCGCCTTCCTGCGCCTGGCGACCCGCCCGCTGATCTTCGCCACGCCGATTCCGCTCGACGAGGCGCTGACGCTGATCGAGACCTGGCTCGCCCGTCCCTGCGCCGCGGTCGTCCAGCCGACCGAGCGGCACCTCGAGATCCTGGCGGGGCTCTTGCGCCCCCTGGGCACCGCTGGGAACCTGACCGCCGACGCGCACCTCGCCGCGGTGGCGGTGGAGCACGGCGCGGAGCTGTGCTCGTGCGACGCGGACTTCGCCCGCTTCGAGGGCCTCCGCTGGTCGAACCCGCTCGCTTGAGCCGGACGACGGGATCTCCCCCGCAGGGCGTACGACTGGGAGGGGGGTGACTACTCCGCCGCGCCCTTGCGAGAGCGGCGCTTCTTGCCGCCCGACTGGGCGACCTGCGCCTCGAGGCGGGCGATCGTCTCCTTGAGGCGCTCCACGTCCGAGCGAGTCGCGAGGGAGAGGCGGGAGAGGCTCTGCTCGATCCGCTTGTTGATCGCCTCGTCGAGCTTCTTCCAGGAGAGGGAGGCCTTCTCGACCAGGGCGTCCTTGAGCTCGTCCGCCTGGGCGCGGGCGATCTTGCCCGCCTCGACCAGGCCGTCCACCGTGCGGTTGATCTCCTCTTCGTCGAGGAGCGCCGTGCCGAACCAGCCGGAGACCAGGCGCTTCGCCGTGTCGATCATCGTGCGGCCGCTCTTCTGAAGCACCTCCGTGAAGAAGGTGCGCGGCAGGATCCCCTCGTGGCGGCGTTCCTTCTCCACCACGATCTGGGAGAGGGTGACCCCGGTGATGTCCTCGCCCGTCTGGTTGTCGATGACCTTGACCTCGGCCCCGTCGCGGACCAGGGAGGAGATCTCCTCGAGGGTGATGTAGCGCTTGGCGCTCGTGTCGTACATCTTGCGGTTGGAGTACCGCTTGACGACGACGGACTTCGCGGGCGTGGGATCGTCAGACATGCTCGGAACCGACCCTTCTCGAGTAGAAGCCCCGGAGGGCCCCCGATTTTTCGGCGGCGGGAGTGAGCCTACTCGCGGGCCGCCGGAACAAGGGGGACACCCCCGGGGTGTTTTTCGGTTCCGAGGCTGCGAGGGCTACTTCCGGCCCTTCTTCTCCACCTTCGACGCCAGGGCCTCGACCTTCTCGGTCAGGTTCTGGATGTCGCCCTTCGTGGCGATCCGCATCCGGCCGAGGAGCCGCTCCAGCCGCCCGTCCAGGCCGTGCTCGAGCTTCGTCGTGCCCTCCTTCAGGTTCTTCTTCTGCTTGGCGACCAGGTCCTTCAGGATGCTCTTCCCGTCCTTCTCGGCCATCTCGCCCCGCTCGACGGCCTTCTCGACGAACGACTTGACCTCTTCCTTCGCCAGGCTGACCGCCCCGACGCCCGCCAGGACCATGCGGCGGAGCTGGGAGCTCCAGGTTCCGTTTCCGTTCGTGTTCGCCATGGTTCGTCCTCCTTTCGACGCTCCGCCGCGACCGCCTCACCGTGAGACATGCCGCACCGCGTCATGACTGAGGGAAATATAACGCGGTGCGTCATGAGCGTCAAGAGGAATCCGGGAACGGGATGGATCTTTTTTCTCACGCCTCCAAGAGCGCCCCGTGCCCCCGCTCCGCGAGGAGCTTCGGGTAGATCGAGTGCGCGAGCTTCACGATCGGCAGGAGCTTCATCACCAGCCCGATCGGCCCGCGCGCCACGATCTCCCGCTTCATCATCGCCATCATCGGATTCAGCCGCCCGAGCCAGAAGCGGTGCGCCGTGTCCGCGCTCATGTCCAGCTCCGCCTGCGGCACCAGCCCCCCGCCGTCCCCGCGCAGGACCGCCACGTGCACCCCGTCCACCTGCGGAGCCGTCGCGTCCACCGTGACCGAGAGCGACGGGTCCGTGTAGTTCAGGCGCAGCACCACCCCCGCCTCCCGGAGCTTCGGCCCCACCTCCGGGTCGCGCGAGAGCGTCTCGAACAGCCCGCCCAGGCACTCCCACGCCTGGTCCGCGTCGCGGAAGACCCCCATTCTGCACCCCCGATACCGGCGTGTCTCAAGTTCGCCGCCTCGGGCGACCCCGCGGGTCGCCCCTACAAGCTGGCCGGGCCGAGCCATGAACCGGGCCGCTATTTCATACGCCTCGTGGCGCCCGCCTTCCCCTTTCGCGGCGACAACGGCCGCGGCTCCTGGGGCAGGCCGTAGATCCGATTCAGCCTGACGAACTCCCGCTCGTACACCGTCTCGCGGAATCTCGTGATGTCGTTCAGCGTCCGGAACGCGTGGTACCCCTCGTCCAGGTACTCCGCCAGCTCCCGGGCCCCCTTCAGCCGCGCGACGAGCTTGATCACCTTGAGCGCCAGCCCCATCGACCTCCAGTGCGAGATGGTGTGGAAGAACACCATCGCATCGCACAGGAGCTCGATCTGCTCCGAACGCTCCTCGTAGTTGTCGCACTCGCGGTAGGCCCGCTCGTACTGCTCGTTCGTGAACTTCCCGTCGACGCCGTAGTCGACGAGCATCTCCACCATCCGGTCGTCGAGCACGTCCGTCAGCTCGTTCACGTGGATCAGCTTCTGGAGCTGCGACGCGATCTCCTCCCCCAGGCGGTCCTTGAAGGTCTCGTACATGCGCTTGAAGTCGGCGTCGCGCTTGTCCTTGTCGCCGGTGGAGTAGATCCGGTCGAAGAAGAACTCGCTGAGCGTCCGCGTCGACTCGTCGGAGACGAAGTCGCGGTAGGTCTCTTTGAGACGCCCGATCTGGTGCGCAACGAGGGTCGGTTTGAGATGTGCGGACGGCATCCGCGGTCCCGAGTGCCTCCCCTCCAGCCCACGTACGAGAGTAACGCGATGCGTTATTCCGGTCAAGCGTTCCGTGCGCCCGGCGGGAGCGTCAGGACGCGAATCCGCGCCTTCCCGTCCCTCACCAGGTCCCAGGCGTGCGGGCCGATCCACAGGTCGCGGATCGGCAGGTGCTGCTCCAGCTCGCCCCTCAGCCTCGCCTTCACGTCCAGGAAGGCCCCTTTGAGCGCCGTCGTGGGCTTCTCCCAGCGCCCGCGCTCCCCGTTCCAGAACTCGTGCGGGTACGTCAGCCTTCCCGCGTCGAGCTGCCACACCCCCTCGTCCAGGTGGCTGTTCGGGAGCGCCAGCTCGAGCCCCTGCCCTCCCCCCGCCAGGTACACGAAGTGCTTCCCCGCGACCGATCCCGTCATCTGCTGCACCAGGCACGGGGGGCGCGTCGAGAACTCCGCCCCGAAGACGTACACGCGCCGCCTGCGGTGGAGCATCTCCCTCGCGTGCGACGTCAGGCTGCGGATCCAGACCGGCCTCGGATAGTGGTACGCGAGGTCCGCCACGAACGCCGTCCCCTCGCGCCCGAGGACCGCCTTGAGCGCCCTCCACGTGTCGTCCCAGGTCCCGTAGAATTGGAACTCGGCCATGCGCGTATCCTACCGGCCCCGCTCCCCGCTTGCATCGTTCTTCGCCCGCGGTTATCCTGTCGCGTCCTTTCGGGAGGGGAATCATGCCGTTCATCCAGGTCGACGGGATCCAGGTCCACTATGAGGAGGCCGGCAGCGGCGAACCCGCCCTCCTCATCCACGGCTGGGGCGCCACGCTCAAGTTCTGGCGCGTGATGCTCCCCCCGCTCTCCGCCCGATATCGCTGCGTCGCCATCGACCTGCCGGGCTTCGGCGAGTCCGACAAGCCCGACGTCCCCTACACGATCGAGTGGTTCGCGGGATTCGTCGGGAAGCTCCTCGACGCCCTCGGCTGGCAGAAGGCCGTCTTCTGCGGCCACAGCATGGGAGGGATGATCTCCAGCCTCTTCGCCTCCCAGCACCCCGAGCGCGTCGAGCGCCTCGTCGTTGTCAACCCGCCCATCCACGGGCCGTCGAGTCTCTTCGCCAAGGCGAAGCTGATGCTCCTGCCCGTGTTCCGCTGGCTCATGTGGATCTTCATGCACGTCCGCTTCGTGCGCCATTGGGTCTCGAGGGACTTCACGTACAAGGTCCGCCTCGCCGACGACGTGATCGACGACGTCATCGCCACGACGTATGCGAGCTCCATCGGATCGGTCCTCTCGCTCAAGTCGACCGACGTCCTCCCGCACCTCAGGTCGATCCAGGCCCCGACGCTGGTCCTCGGGACCGACAAGGACGGGGTGATCCACACCACGCAGCACGCCCTCGCCGCGCGCGAGATCCCCGGCGCGACGCACGTGGTCATCCCCGACTGCGGACACTGCCCGATGTTCGAGGCTCCGGAGGTCTTCTCGCGGCACATCACAGGGTTCCTGGTCCCCGTCGCTTCCCAGACCCCGCTTGACCCGGCCGTGGCCCCCCGCTAGCATGGGTTTCTCCGGGCGGGGGATGGCGTCTGGAGAACCGAAGGAGTGATGCGTCGCTTCCAAGGCCTTGAAAGCGTCCCGCGCGGCGCCGTGAAGGGCGCCGTCGTCACCTGGGGCGTCTTCGACGGCGTGCATCGCGGCCACCAGCAGATCCTCCGAGACACCCTCGCCCGCGCGAGAGAGGTCGGCGGGGAGGCATGCGTCGTCACGTTCGACCGCCACCCCCGCACGGTCCTGACCGGGGTGTCCACCCCGCTCATCACCTCCCTCCCCCACCGCCTCGTCCTCCTCGAGCGCCTCGGCCTCGACGCGGCGGTCGTCCTGCCGTTCGACCGGGACTTCGCGGCCCTCTCGGCCGAGGAGTTCGTCCGGCGCGTCCTCGTGGAGTCCCTCTCGGCACGCGGCGTGGTGGCGGGGTACAACACGGCCTTCGGGCGGAACCGGGAGGGGAACCGCACGGTCCTCGAGTCCCTCGGCGCGAAATTCGGCTACTCCGTGTACGGCTCCTCCCCCGTCCAGCACCGGGGCCAGCCGATCTCGAGCACGCGGATCCGCGAGGCGATCCTCGGGGGGCGCCTCGCCGACGCCGCCGAGCTCCTGGGCCGGCCCGTCTCCGTCCTCGCCCGCGTCCTGCGCGGCGCGGGGAGGGGCAGGACGATCGGCTTCCCGACCGCGAACCTCGACCTCTCGGGGGTCGTCTGCCCTCCCACGGGCGTCTATTCGGCGCTCGCCCGCGCCGGCGGGGTCGAGTACCCCGCGCTCGTGAACGTCGGCCGCCGCCCGACGTTCGACGGTCCCGACGCCGCGGAATCCGTGGAAGCGCACCTCGTGGGCTTCAGCGGTGACCTCTATGGAGCCGAAATCGAGGTGGAGTTCCACAGGAAGCTCCGCGACGAGCGCGCCTTTTCCTCCGCGCAGGAGCTCGCGAGGCAGATCGCCCGCGACAAGGACGCGCTCCTCGCCGAGTCGGGAGCGATTTGCTTGACGGGTTCGCCGGAGGGCCGCTAGGATTCGAGTCCCTCCGAACGGGCAGGTAGCTCAGCTGGAAGAGCACTGGTCTGAAAAGCCGGGGGTCGCCGGTTCAATCCCGGCCCTGCCCATCTCCCCGTGGTGGCACGTCTGACGTCGCCTTGCCGGCCTTTGGAGAGTCGTCCATGTCGAAGACCCGGATCGTCCTCGGTTGGGTCCTGCCCTGCGTCGTCGCTGCGTTCCTCGCGACCAGCCTCTACCGCGGGTCCGTCCTCCAGGCCAACCCGAAGTCCGACGAGGAGTGCGTGGACCGCCTGAAGACGCTTCATGACCTGATCCAGGAGGTCTACGTCAACGACGTGGAGAGCGAGAAGATCTACGAGGGCGCCGCGAAGGGGATGCTCTCGCAGCTCGACCCGTTCAGCGAGTACTTCACGCCGGACGAGTACAAGGAGCTGCAGATCGACACAACGGGCGAGTTCGGCGGGCTCGGGATCGAGATCTCGATCGAGGACACCTGGCTCACCGTCATCACGCCGATCGAGGACACGCCGGCCTTCCGCGCGGGGGTCCTCGCCGGAGACCGCATCGTCGAGATCGAGGGGGAGACGACGGAGGGGTACACGACGACGATGGCCGTGAAGCGCCTGCGCGGCAAGCCGGGCACCTCCGTGACGATCACCGTCTACCACAAGGGCAGCCTCGCCCCCGAGAAGATCTCGATCACGCGCGACATCATCAAGCTGAAGAGCATCAAGGGCGCGCGGTTCGTCGACGCCGAGAAGACCGTCGGGTACGTGCGCGTGACCGCCTTCCAGGAGGACACGACGACGAACTTCGAGAAGGCCGTGCGCGACCTCCACGCGCAGGGGGCGAAGGCGATCATCGTCGACCTCCGCTTCAACGGCGGCGGGCTCCTCGACGAGGCCATCAGCCTGGTCGATCTCTTCATCAACGAGGGCGTCATCGTGAGCACCCGCGGGCGCCTCGAAAAGGAGAACAAGGTGTTCCGCGCGACGAAGGAGGACGACCTCCCGAACGTCCCGCTCGCCGTCCTGGTGAACGACAGCAGCGCCAGCGCGAGCGAGATCTTCGCGGGCGCGATCCGGGACCACCATCGCGGCGTGATCGTCGGCTCCCGCACGTACGGCAAGGGGTCGGTGCAGACGATCATCCCCTTCGACGACGACGACGCGGTGAAGCTCACGACGGCGAAGTACTACACGCCGAGCGGCGAGTGCATCCACAAGGAGCGCGCGGCGAAGAAGTGGGGGATCGAGCCGGACATCAAGATCGAGCTGACCCCGCAGCAGATGACGGACCTCCAGAAGCACCGATCGAGCGAGGACGTCGTCCCGAACCCGAACGAGAAGAAGGACGAGGACAAGTTCGAGGACGTGCAGCTCCTGCGCGCCGTCGACGTCTTGCGGGCCCTCCTGGCGCTCGAAGGAAAGAAGTAGCCCGTCGGCATGGGCGACGTCCCGTTCCTCTGCCTGGGAATCGAGACCTCGTGCGACGAGACGGCCGCCGCCGTCGTCGCGGACGGACGGGGGATCCGGTCGAGCGTGGTGCAGTCGCAGGTCGACCTGCACCGCGCCTTCGGGGGGGTGGTCCCGGAGATCGCGTGCCGGAGCCACGTGGAGACGGTCCTCCCCGTGGTCGCGCAGGCCCTTGCGGAGGCGGGGACGACGCTCTCGGGCGTCGACGCGATCGCGGTGACGCATACGCCCGGGCTCGTCGGGGCCCTGCTCGTCGGGCTCTCGACGGCGAAGGCGATCGCGTGGGCGGCGGGGAAGCCGCTCATCGGGGTCGACCATCTGGCGGCGCACGCCTACGCGGCGTGGCTGTCGCACGACGAGGTGCCGCTTCCCGCGGTGAGCCTGGTGGTCAGCGGGGGGCACACGAGCCTGTACCTGACGCGGGGACCTCTGGAGCATGAGCTGCTCGGGAGGACCCGGGACGACGCGGCCGGGGAGGCCTTCGACAAGGCGGCGACGGTGCTGGGACTCGGATACCCGGGCGGACCGGCGATTCAGAAGGCCGCAGCGGGGGGGGACCCGTCGAAGGTCCACTTCTCGCGGACGTATCCCAAGGGGGACAACCTGGACTTCAGCTTCAGCGGGATCAAGACGGGGCTCCTCTACTACGCCCGCGGCCAGAACGCGTCGCTCCGGGACCCGATCCGCCCGGAAGTGAACGTCGCGGACGCGGCAGCGGGGTTCCAGGAGGCGGTCGTCGACATGCTGGTGGATCGAACGGCGCTCGCGGCGCGCCGCGCCCGCGCGAGGGGCATCCTCCTCGGAGGCGGCGTCGCCTGCAACACGCGCCTGCGGGCGAAGATGGCGGAGGCCGGCGCGCGGGTCGGCTGCGCCGTCCTCGCCCCCCCCCTCCCGCTCTGCACCGACAACGCGGCGATGATCGCCGGACTCGCCTGGCACCTCTCGCGCGCGGGGCGGACCTCCGCGCTCGACCTCGACGCCATCCCGACCGCATGAGGGAAGGACCCATGGACGACCGCCAACGGATCATGCCCGACGACCGGGTCGACTTCTCCGTACACACCTCGCTCTCGGACGGCGAGATGACGCCTCCCCAGGCGATCGACCTCGCCGCGAAGCTGGGCGTCAAGGAGATCGCCGTCGCCGATCAGGACTGCATCGACGTCCACATCGGGGACCGGTACGCGCAGTACGCCCGGATGCGGGGCGTAAAGATGCACCCGGCGGTCGAGCTCGCCGCGCTCTGGAAGGGACAGCCCGTGGAGGTCCTCGGGATCGACATCGATCCGAAGAACGTCGTCCTCGCCCGGAAGCTCCGCGATGCCCAGCGGGCGAGGCGGGACCACATCCACGGGGTCCTCAAGCGCCTCCCCCGCCGCGCGGGGCGGGCCGACTCGTTCGCGGGCGAGATCTTCCGACCCGAGCGCGTCTCGGTCGGCGCGAGCCACGTCGTCCGCGCCCTCCTCCGCCGCCGCGCCGCGCACGACTCGCGGGAGGCCTGGTCGCTCTTCGACCAGGCCGAGCGCGGCGTGCGTGCCGCCCGCGAGATCCCCTCCGCGAAGGCGGCGATCCGGGACGTCCTCGACGCGGGGGGCTTCGCCGTCCTCGCCCACCCCGGGGCGTACCATGACCTCTCGGTCGAGGAGATGCTCGCCGACCTCGCCCCCGCGGGGCTGGGCGGCGTGGTCGCCTGGTCCGCCTACCACCTGTACGACCGCTCCTTCGCGGACGCGGAGGCCTCCAGGGGCTTCGGCGAAGAGACGGCCGCGCTCGCCTCGAAGCTCGGCCTGCGCGCCGTGACGGCCGGGGACTGCCTGCGCCGCGAGGAGTTCGAGCGGTTCTGGGCAGTTCCGGCGCCAGCGACACCCGCCCGGGACTGACCCGCGCGCGTCTTGCATCTTGCGCATTGAGCCTTGCGCGTTCCCTCAACCCCTCCCCCTCCCTGTGCCGATACCTTAGTAGATGCCCGGCATAGGGGGGAAGTCCATGCGCACCGCCACCTGGGCGGCCACGGTCCTGCTCTCTCTCGCCACCGTCGCCTCCGCGGACGACCAGCAAGCTGGCCTTGCCAGCGCCGTCGAGCTCCGCTTGAAGGACGGACGGACCGTCGTCGGCGAGATTGCCGCCTTTTCGGGCGGCGTCTACACCATCCGCACCGGCGCGGAGCTCGTGCGCGTCCCCGAACGCGACATCCGCACGATCGCCCCGGCCCCCTCGCAGGTCGTCGAGGACGAGACCGTCGTATCGACGCCCGCCCAGGAGCAGTGGATCGAGCCCGAGGATAGGACCCCCGAGGCCGTGCAGGCCCATGCCGACGGGCTAGCGGCGCTCGACGCGGGGCAGCCCGAGGCCGCGCGCCCCCTGCTCGAGCGCGCGAAGCAGCTCGACCCGTGGTCGCTAGACGCCCGTCTCGGCTTCGCACGCGCCTGCGAGGCGTGCGGAGACGCCGACGAGGCGGAACGGGAGCTCAGGCAGGTCCTCGCCGTCGACCCGGGAAGCGCCCGGGCACTCTCTGCGCTCAAGGGGCTCTTCGAGCGGACCGGCCAGCGGTCGAAGCTGGACCTCCTCCTCCTGGACATGCTCCGCGCCCGGTGCACGGAGCCCGAGGCGGAGTACCGCTCGGCCCGACACTTCCTCGCGAGCGGCAACCTCGACCGCGCCTGCGCCCACTGGAACCGCTACCTCGCGATCCGCCCGTCTCCCCCGCCGCCGTGGGACGTCGAGGCTCGGATGATGGCCGAGGCCGAGGCCTTCGCCGCGTCCGGCCAGGGTGCAAGGGCGATCGAGCGCTGCTACGACCTGATGCAGCACAACCCGCTCGAGCGCGAGCGGGCCCTGGCGCGCGTCATCGAGGTGCAGGACTCCTCCGTCGCGAGGCTGCTCGCGTCGAGGGACGTCGCTCGGGCCTGCGAAGAGCTGGACGCGATGGCCCGGATGGCGCCCGCCCGCGCGCAGTCGTTCCACGAGCGGTCGGCGACGGCGTGCTCCGAGGAGCTGGCCCGGCGCCTCGCGGAGGGGGACGCGACGGGACTGGAGGGCTTCCTCGACTGGCTTGCCCAGCGGTACGCGGCCGCGGACGCCGGCGGCCTCCTGGCGGCGGCCATCGAGGCGATCCCCGCGGAGGCCTCCGTCGACGGCCTCGCGGCGGTCCACCGGTTCCTCGCACAGCGAGCGGAACCGGAGTGGGACGCGACGCGGGAGCGCCTGATCCAGGCGTTCGTGGCCCGCGTGGACGGAGATTCGGCCGGCGCGGTCGCGGCCGCCGAGGCGCTCGAGGCGCTCGACACGGACCGCGCGGACGAGTGGCGCTCGAGGTGCGCGGAGGTCTCCCGGAGGCTCGGCCTGGCGGCCTTCTCCGAGGGCGACTATCCGATCGCCGTCTCCCACCTGCGCACCGCGCAGGCCCTCCTGCCCGAGGACGAGGAGATCGCGGCTGCCATCCAGGAGGCCGAATTCGGGAAGCTCCAGCAGCGTCTCTCGGGACCGTGCGGCCCTTCGGAGAAGGAGTCCCTCCTGCAGGCCTTCGTCGAGGGAACCACGAGCGAGGCCCATGCGGCATGGGGGCGCGAGGAGATCGAGAAGCTGCGAACGGTCGCCGAGGTCGAGGTCGTGTCGACGAGACGCGTGCGGGAGCGGTACTTCCCGCTCGACCTCGGGATGCGCTGGGTCTACGCCTGGAGCGACGGGCGGGAGGACGTCATGCGCGTCGACGCGGTCGAGGACCAGGGGAGCCGATCGAAGGTGGAGGTCGCCGTCGAGTCGCGGTCCGGGGCCGACGACGGATACCGGCCCGTGACGCTGTTCGTCGGGGCCCAGGAGGTCTGGCAGGAGCGGGAGGGGAAGCGGGACGTCTGGTTCGTCCTCCCGATTGCCGCGGGGCGGAGCTGGGAGTCGTCCTCGGGGCGCCTCAAGCTCAGGCGGACGTACCAGTCGACGAACGAGACGGTCGACACCCGCATGGGGACGTTCCGGAACTGCCTGAAGGTGCTGTACGAGAGCGTGGACCCCTCCGGGGGGACGATGACCTCCGAGCTGTTCTACGCCCCCGACGTGGGGCTGGTGAAGATGACGACCCCCGGAGGGCCGGGGATGGAGATCGTGGATTTCCAGGCCGACGCGGGGAGCGTCCCCTCGGCGGGCCCGGGCGGCGAAGAAGGAGAATAGGATGAACAGGGCATGGTTCGCGGCGGCGCTGGTCCTCCTGGCGGGCTGCATCACGAGCCTCAGGGACCTGGGCGAAGGGAGCGTGGACAAGGAGCCGGTGGACAGCCCGGTCTTCACCGCGACGCCGAACGTGATGTTCGAGACCTGCGCTAAGGTCTTCGAGGAGGAAGACTACAAGGTGACGAAGGCCGACCGGAAGTCCGGAATCATCGAGGGGGAGGTGATCTCGCCCTCGTCGTTCGACCGCGAGGGGACGCGGGTCCTCGCGCGCATGCGGCTGGAGAAGAAGGGGACGGGCTCGATCGTCCACCTCACGGCGATCAAGGAGATCAACAAGAACATCGAGGACCCGATGAACGTCAAGGAGGCGAAGTGGCAGGAGCTGGAGCGCGCCACGGATGCGGAGATCAAGCTCATCTTCAAGCTGCGCCACAAGCTGGGGGACGATGCGAAGGAGGCGGCGGAGGACTTCCGCCGGCGCAACGAGAAGCCCTCGCAAGCCAAGATCGAGATGACCGAGCCGCTGGAGACGGACCGCTGGGAGGAGAGCTGCCCTTTCCACGCCGACCCGCCGACGGTGTGGAGCGCGGTCAAGGGGGCGCTGGCGCAGTACGGGATCCAGGGGGAGGACCGGAAGTCGGGTCAGATGGAGACGCCGTGGATGGAGCGGCAGGGCGTGAACGGCCACTGGGTACGGCGGAAGGTGATCGTCCGGGTGGAGCCGACGCGGTACGATGTGATCGTGAAGCTGATGGTGAGGCAGGAGATGACCGCTGAGCCCGTCCACCCCAAGGGGGGCGGAAAGGCGACCTGGGAGTCGATCGGCTACGACCTGGAGATGCAGCGGGACATCCTGCTCAAGCTCACGATGCAGCTCAAGGGGTAGCGTGCGGCGGTCGACCTGGGCGTTCTTCTGGATCTTCCTCGCCCTCCTCGTCCTGACTCCCATCGTCTGGATGATGGACACGGGGGAGGAACCGGCGCTCAAGCCGTACATCGAGCTGGCGTCGAAGATCCGCCACTCGTACCGCTGCGGGGCGATCACGATCAAGGAGACGGGTCCGAAGGAGGCGACGCGGCTCTCGATCAGCTACGTCGTGGGCGAGAACCCGACGGTCGCGGACCCCGCGACGGAGATGAAGAAGATCGGGGACCTGGCGATCATGGTCTACACGGCGTCGCCGGTCGTGGGCGTGGACATCGAGCGCAAGGTCCCCCGCGGCACGGGCGGCTGCGAGCAGACCTTCGACGCCCAGGAGGCTTCCATCGAGAAGAAGGCCAGGCCGAAGTGAGCCCTACTTCGTCTCGAAGGGGCGATCGATCAGGGCCCGGAGGAGCGCCCGTCCCGTGATCCCCAGGCTCTTCGCGGAGCACCGGTCGATCGTGTCGCGCGACGTGTGCCAGGGCGGATAGTCGAAGTCGATCAGCAGCGTCGCCGGAATCCCGATTTCCATCAGCGCCGTCTGGTCGTCGGTCACCCCCTTGAGCGGCGATCCGACGAAGGCCGGCGATCCGAGCTCGGAGCCTGCCTTCCAGAGAAGCTCGTTGAGCCACGGATGCGCCCGCTCGCAGACCCCGTCGCGCCATAGCCGAAAGTCGGCGTCCCCCACCATGTCGAGGATGACCGCGCACGCGGGCCTGGGCCCCGGGTAGAGCTTGTCCCAGTTCCTCGCCATGTCCTTCGACCCGAGGAAGTAGTCGGGGCTGCTGGGGCGGCCGTAGTCCTCCCCGTCGAAGAAGACGATCTCGACTCCGACGTCGGGCGGGTGCGCCTGGAGCACGCGGACGACCTCGAGAAGCACCGCGGTCCCCGACCCGCCGTCGTTTGCACCCTCGATCGGCTTCCCGCGCGCGGCCTCGTCGTGGTCCACGTCGCCCCACAGCCTGGTGTCGTAGTGGGTACCCAAGAGGACCCACTTCCTGGCAAGGCCAGCTTGCTCGTCCTGCTTCCCTTTGAACCTCCCGGCGATGTTCGTGAAGGGGCGCGGCGTCCCGTCCTCACGGCCGCGGTACTCGAAGGGCAGGTCTCTCACCTCGGCGCCGCACGCCTTGAGCGTGTCCCGGAGGTACGCCTGTGCCTTCTTGTGCCCCTCGCTGCCGTGGCAGCGCGGGCCCATCGCGCAGAGCGCCTGGAGGTCCTTCCACGAGCGGCCCTCGTCGAAGGCCTGCTCGCGCGTCGCCGGGGGGGGCGGGGCGGGGGGCTTCTTGCACGCGGAGGGGACCGCGAGCGCCGCGGCGAGGCACAGGAGCGCCAGGCGGACGCGCATCAGAACTTCAGCGTCTCGATCGGGGCGAAGTCGTCGGTGAGCGTCGGGAAGGGACCGATGTCGTCCCGCCACTCCTGATCGAGGTCCTTGACCATCGGGTAGAGCATCGCCTTCGTCACGTAGCTGCCCTCCCGGTAGTCCCAGATGCGCTTTTCCCACTCCTCGCGCTTCATCTCCGCCCCGCCCTTCCTCGCGATGACGATCTGGTTGCGATGGTCCCCGCGGTCGGGCGGCTTCTCGCTGCTCAGCTCCTTCGCGAACACGTCCACGCGCGGGAAGACCTCGGTGAGCGTCTTCGCGACGTGGAGGAAGATCCCGCCGAACTCCCCCTCCATCGCGCTGTTCACGTTCATGACGAACACGCCGTCGTCCGTCATGCGCGAGGCGCACAGCTCGAAGAACTCGCGGGTCGTCAGATGGAAGGGGATCCGCCCGCCGATCGTGAAGGCGTCCAGCACGACGCAGTCGTACTTCTCCGCGGCGTTGCGCATGAACATGCGCCCATCGATGGCGTGCGTGCGGACCCGTTCGTTCACGGGCATCTTGAAGAGGTCGTGGGCGACCTCGAGGATCCGCGGGTCGATGTCGACGACATCGATCCTCATCTCCGGATCGACCTCGGCGAACGTGCGCGGCCCGATCCCGCCTCCGGCGCCGATGAACACGGCCCGAGAGATCTTCGGCTTCGCGAGGAAGGCGAGGTGGAAGTAGTCGGTGTACTGCGCGCGGCTCCGGTACGGCTTTCCCAGCTCGATGAGGCTCTCGATGTACCGATCGAACCGGAGGTACCGGTACGCGCCGGGGACGTCTTCGTCG
Source organism: uncultured Planctomycetia bacterium (assembly GCA_964649705.1). GTDB lineage: Bacteria > Planctomycetota > MHYJ01 > WSZJ01 > CAZYRM01 > CAZYRM01. The sequence goes on along the minus strand of CAZYRM010000006.1, from coordinate 28,296 downwards.
ACGCGCGCCTTGCCGCGCTGCGAGTCGATGACGAGGATGTGATGGTACGGGGTGTCCTCGTCGACGACGATCTCCTCGCCCGGGTTGAGCGTGACCGAGGCGGGGGCGGGCGCCACGGCCCCGAGGACGCCCAGGAAGAACATCGGCGCAATCGCGACGGCCCGCTTCGGCCGGGAAAGGAGCATGACGAACGGGACGGCGATCATGACCGCGCCGAGGCCGCGCAGAATCCCCGTCACCCCGAACTGCGGGATGAGGACGAACGTCGTCACGAGCGTCCCGGCGATGCTCCCGACCGTGGACAGCGCGTACAGCGTCCCCGCGGCCGATCCGACCGTGTGCAATGCGCTCGCCGCGAGGCGCACGGAGAACGGCGAGAGCATCCCCATGAGGACGCTCGCGGGGAGGAACAGCAGCGCCGTGGCGAGCAGCGGCCCCGCCTTCTCGCCCCACCCCGCCTTGTAGAGCGACTCGCAGAGGCCTCGGCCCACGTAGGGGACGAGCAGGATGAGGAGCCCGGCCACGAGGCACAGCGTGTTGAGGAGCGCGAAGGAGGGCCTCCGGTCCGCGACGCGCCCTCCGACGTAGTACCCGGCCGAGAGGGCGATCAGGAAGACGCTGATCAGGCTCCCCCACACGAACACCGAGTTCCCGAAGTGGGGGGCGAGCACACGGCTCCCGACGATTTCGAGCCCCATGAGCACGGCGCCCCCCGTGAACACGAGGATCTTGAGGCCGAAGGGAGGGGTCGGGTCGTCCATCCCCGCTTCCGGGTGATCGAGCTTCGTCTTGTCCTTCTTCGACATGGGGAGAAACAGTATGCCCGCCGGCGGGTGAAAGCAAGAAGGAAGCGAGGGCTACTTCAGGCCGTAGACCCGCGCCGCGTTCCCGCGGCCGACCTTCTTCGCGAGGTCGGCGGGGAGCTGCTTGAGGACCTCCCAGGTCGGATCGTAGTTGACGGGCATCCGCTCGGCGTAGCCATCCGAGCCGAAGAACTGGTCGCTGCCGATCAGGAATCGGTCGGGGAACTCCTCGATCAGCTTCTTCCAGCCCGGCTGCAGGGCGCCCTTCTCGTCGTTCAGAAGCGTCTCGCCGGGCCTCCCGAGCTTCGTGAGCTTCGCCTCGCCGACGCCGTGGATCGCCGCGAAGAGGTTCGGGTTCCGCTCCAGGAGACCGCGCACGAGCTCCGGGGTCTGCCTCCCCGTGTTGTCCCAGCCGACGTGCTGCCAGACGACCCGGGCCTTGCGGTTGTGAGAGAGGAGCTTCTCGAATCGCTCCAGGTTGGCCTCCAGGCGCTTCGGGTTCTTGTCGCTGGCGCGCAGGAGGAAGTCGGGCGTGTCCATGTCCTCGGGGACGATCTCGATGTGCAGGTCGATGGGGATGTCGTGCTTCGCGGCGAGGTCGGCGAGGAGGAGGAAGAGCGGGTGATCGGGAGGGACCTGCTCGAACGGGTGCTCCGGCCCGAGCGCGAAGTGCAGGGCGCACATCTCGCCGAAGGCCCTCGTCCCCGCCTTCACGAGCCCCTCGGCGTCGCGCTCGAACGCCGCGCGAACCTCCTTGGTGACCTTCGAGGGGTCGGTCTCGTGAATCGCGCAGTTGAGGCTCGTCCCCCCGCCGACGAAGAGCAGGCGTCCCTTGTGCTTCGACAGGACGGCGGCGATCTGCTCCTCGGGGAGTGCACGTTGCTCCTCGCTCCCGCGGGGGGGAGGCATGACGAGGGACGTCTCGACGCCGTTTGCGTCCATCATGTCGATCAGGGCCTGCGCGGACGCCGTGAAGGGGTTCTCCCCGGGCTTGCGGCCCTCCGTGGGCGGCTTGATGTGGACGTGCGTGTCGATCCAGCCGTCGCCGGCGAGGCACGAAACGCTGAGGAGGACGGCTGCGATGAGACCCCTCCTGAGTGTCATGGTGTTGTCTCCTGCTCCCCGGTCAACGCATCCAGGATCAGTGCCCTTCTCCGGAGGGTATCTGCTCCTCTTGACCCCGCTCCAGGAGCCATAGGGCGTCCGCGGCGAAGTCCTGCTCGTAGCACCCTCCCCCCTGCTCTGCGCACCGCGTGAGGTGCTCCTTCGCGCGATCGACATCGCCGGCGATCAGGCGCTCCAACCCCAGATAGTAGTAGAAGGACTCGGTCTCGTAGGCCCCCTGACCCTCGGCGTACTTCTGCAGGTCCTCGGCCGTCATCTCCCCACGCAGCCATCGGATGACGTTGAGCAGATACTCGCAAGAGCCCCCGCCTGGCTCCTCCTGGAGCACGCGCGCGGCATCGCCTCTCCGACCGAGCCGCATCAGGTCGAAGTACCGGTGCACGATGCAGTAGTCCGGCCACTGCCCCGTCGGCTGGCACCGGGCAAACGCGCGGAGGGCCCCCTGGAAGTCCCCCACCGCGTCGAGGGCCTGTGCGAGGCCGTACGACATGATGCCATTGTGACCCGAGGCGAGGGTCTCCACGGTGAGTGCCCCAGCGGCCCACTCGCGCTTCTGGGACTCCGTCCGCGCAAGTTCATCGTAGGCGGGGTGGACGAGCCGCCCGCTGGGTGGCGCGAGGCGGACCCTCCAATCCTCACCCACGGGCCTCAGGAGCAAGGCGCGCGGCTCCCTGACGTACGTCTCGGGGACGGACTCCGGGTCGGGGACCTCCTCCGGGACCGCCCCCATCACCAGGACGTCGTTCGGACCGACGTCGAGCCCAAGCCACCCCAGGCGGCGCGAGGGGACGACCTCGACCCACGAGAGGTCGACGATCGCCGCCAGGGGACAGTACCGAGCCGACTCCCAGAACCGTGCCGGAGCGGCGCCCGAGGCGAACTGCGGCGCGAGCCTGTCGTCCTCCCCTCGGGCCACCAGCCGCAGCACCTCGAGCCACGCTAGGCGTGCGGCGTCCTCGCGCGTCGCGCTGTCGAAGGCCTCCCGTGCGACCTCGTACTCCTGATCCACCCGCCGTCGGACGTCCAGGACCGCAAGGACCCGCCCGGCGCGGAGCCGGACCTCGGCGTCCACCGAGGAGCGGGCCGCCTCGAGGAGCGCGCGGGCGGGCTCGCCGATCTCGGTCAGCCTGACGGTCGCGGCGTCTCGGGTATCGTAGTTCTCGCTCCCGAGATCGCGAACGAGCGCGGCGAGGTCGTCCTCGGCGAGGGCTGCGCCGGTGAGGAAGAGAAGCGTGGCGGCGAGCGACTTCATCTTTGTGTTCTTCCCGCCGGGGTGATATGGACATCACTTCTACCACCGCTCGGACAACCGCGGCAAGGAGCGAACAGCATGCTGGGCTTGATCCTGTCGGTCCTCCTGGCGCAGGCAGGGGCTGTCGACCGGGGCGCCGTGGAGAAGGCAATCGAGGGGAAGAAGGTCGAGTTCGACTTCGAGCACCTCAACACGATGCCCAACAAGAACCAGGCGTACGGTGCTCGGACCGATCACGAGCTCGGCCACCTGCAGGCCTATCGCGAGTCGCAGAAGGACCCGCTCTCGCTCCCCGACCGCGTGCTCGCGATCTCGGACCCCTGCATCGCGGCGAAGGCGCCCGACGACCTGATCCCGATTCTCGCCGCGGCTTTCGACCGCCCCGCCGGCGACCCGCCCGCGCCGCCTCCCTCCGCGGCCGACCTCTCGGGCCTGCCGGAGCCGCTCCGCGCGCCAATCGGCCTCCTCGTCGCGGCCGTGGAGGCCGCCGAGAAGGAGCGCGCCGCCGCGTTCACGAAGGGCCGCCCGCAGGGGAACAGCGCGGGCGACTACTCGCGATCGAGCGACGACGAGATGACGGCGCGCCTGTGGAACGCCTCCCGCATCGTGCTCCGTGCCGTCGAGGTGGCCAAGCCGGCGCTCCTCGCCTTCCAGGGCGACGTCGACTTCTCCATCGAGGGCCTCCTCGTCGTGACGAGCGGCACGCCGAAGGACACGGGCGTCCCGCTCGTCGTCGACCTGGGAGGCGACGACGTCCACGAACTGCCGACCGCGACGGCGCAGAACTGCGTCCGCGTGTTCGTCGACGTCGGGGGGAACGACACCTACAGGGGCGAGGGCCAGGGGAGCGCGCAGTACGGCATCGCCGTGCTCTGGGACCTGGCCGGGAACGACCGCTACGAGGGGAAGAAGGAGTGCCAGGGCGCGGCCACGGCGGGCGTCGGGATGCTCATCGACGAGGCGGGCGACGACACCTACGTCGCCGACGAGAGCGCGCAGGGGTACGCGCTCGTCGGGATCGGCGCGCTGGTGGACCGCGCTGGGAACGACTCCTACCGCGGCGACAGCGCGTGCATGGGGTTCGGCTACTGCTCGGCGTTCGCCCTGCTCCTGGACCTCGCTGGGGACGACAAGTACCACCTCAACGACCCGGACTTCGGCGACCCGCTCACGAACAAGGCGCCGCAGGACGAGAAGCACAACGCGAGCTCGGGGATGGGGGGCGGATGGGGCGACAACGACTACAACACGCCCGATCACCCGGGTCGGCGAGGAGGCGGCCTCGGAATGCTGATCGACGCGAAGGGGGACGACGTCTACGAGTCGGGGTGCTGGGCAATGGGCGTCGGGTACTACCTCGGAATCGGCGCGCTGGTCGACTACGAGGGGGACGACCGGCACCGCTCGTGGGTGTACACGACGGGATCGGGGGCGCACGGCGGGTTCGGGTGCTTCATCGACCGCGCGGGGGACGATGTCTACGACATCGGCGGCTGGAATTGCCTGGGGATGAGCGTCGACTACGGAATGGGGTTCTTCCTCGACGACGCTGGGAACGACACCTACATCAAGACGGCGAGCGGGCTGGGGTGGACCACGGGGCTGGGGATCGCCCTGTTCCAGGACCGGGGAGGCGACGACGACTACCGTGTGGCCGACGGGAACACGGGGTCCGGCCGGTTCTACACGGTCGAGGACTACAACAGCGACGGCCAGGTGACCGACAGCGAGAAGCGACACTTCGGCATCTTCCTGGACCTCGGCGGGATGGACCGGTACGCGAACGGAAAGAAGAACGGGACGGCGTGGAAGCAGTCGGACTTCGCGGGCGGGTACGACGCGCCGGGCGCGAAGCCCGCGTGGACGGTCCCGGACGGCTGGGAGGACCTGACGCCGATCGAGGTGTTCCGCCTGGGGAAGGATGCCGCGCCCGAGGCGAAGTCGGCCTTCGCGGAGGCGCACGCGATGCTCCGATTCCTCCCTCCGGCCGATCTCGTCGTGCGCTACGGCGTGAACGGCGGGCGGCTCGTCGAGCTGCTACAGAAGGCCTCGGGGCTCAAGCCATCTGAGGTCGACGCCTTCGCGAAGGGTCTGCCGGCGAAGCCGTCGTGGCTCGCGCGAGAGGTGAAAGCGGCGATGTCGGAGGCGCTCGACGAGCGGCGGCAGGCGCTCCTTGCGAAGCTGGCGGAGTGGGAGAAGTCCCTCGCGCCGCTCGCCGAGGCGCGGAAGGCGCTCGACGCGGCGCGCGCGGAGGCGCAGGCGGCGCCGACCCCTGAGAAGCAGAAGGCGGTGGCGAAGCTCTGGGGGGCGAGGGGCAAGGAGGTGAAGGTCTCCGCGGAGGTCCGGCAGGCTGCGAAGGAGCTGGACGAGGTGCAGGGGCTCTTCGTCGGCGTAGACCCGTGGCGGACGCAGTTGAAGCTGGCGGGGTCGAATGCGGACCTGGAGGCGGTGGCGCTGCAGACATTTGCGACGTGCCAGGACGAGCGGGACCAGATGCGGCGGTCGGCGGAGGCGGAGGCGGCGAACAAGAAGGCGCGGGTGCCGCAGATCCTGGCCGACGTGAACGCCTATCGCGAGCTGATGGGCCGCCCCGTGCTGCGGATCGACGAGGCGCTGGGAAAGGCCGCCTCGACGCAGGCGGCGGCGCTGGCGAAGAACGGCAAGGCCGAGGACAAGCCCGCAGTGGACGGCTTCGGCGAGGTGGCGCTCCTCTCCTCGAAGGAGAAGAAGCCGGGCGACATCTTCAAGGAGTGGCTGGCGGACGCGGCGAGGCACGCGGCGATGCTGGACGCGAAGTGGACGCACGCGGGCGCGGGCGGCTCAGGCCCCTGGGGCTGCATCATGCTCGGCCAGGCGAAGTGACCGCGCGCGCCCCCTCCGCGCGCTCGGACCGTTTTACGGGGTATCGTAAATCGGTCCGTACCGTTTTGCGATGTACCGAGAGCCGCAGCGGCTCCATGGCCAAGACTGCGCGCGATGCGGTTGCGGCTCGGGGCACGCGGCGGTCAGCGGGCTTCTGAGGGTGGTGCTGCGGAACGGTCGGCACGCCCATCAAACAGATGACTCCAGACCGGTCTGGGATCCGAGCGCATAGCGGACCAACCAACCTCGCGGCTGGACCCGACTCGCGTCGAGACCATACAATCTCCGCGCTCGATGGGACCCGCCGCCGATGGGAGGGCATGCCGTGAGACAGATGGGACGACGAATCGCGCTCCTGCTCCTGACCACGGTGGCACTCCTCTCGGCCGACGACCCCGCGGCGCCGTTCAAGGGCGTGGTCGTCCTGAAGGACGGGCGGCATATCGAGGGCAAGATCACCGTGCGCGCCGACTCCTCCGTCGACGTCGAGCTCAAGTTCGGCTCCGCGCACTTCAAGGCCGAGGAGATCGAGACCATCCAGAAGGGCGAAGCGAAGCCCGCGGCGAACAAGGTCCTCGCGCCGGTCGAGGAGATCGACCCCGTCTACGGCGACCTCTTCCTCAAGGACGGACGGCACTTCGCGGGAGACCTCGTCCTGCGGAAGAACACCGTGGAGCTCTTCATGAAGATTGGCATGGTCAAGTTCGGTCGCGAGGAGATGGACCGGATCGAGGAGAAGGAGCGCCCCGTCGCCCGGAAGCCTACGCCGCCCGGGCAGGACCCTGCCCCGCCGCAGCCGGGCCCCCCGACGCCGGCCCCTCCCGAACAGCCCGACACGCCCGAGGAGCCCACCGGATCTGCCGCGCCCGAGGAAGAAGCGCCGCCCCTGACCGGAGACTGGGAGGTCACGAAGGAGGGCCCCCAGCCCGACTACGCCGACCCCGCGATCAAGGCCAGGATCGAGGAGGCGAACCAGGCCTTCGATGCGAGCCTGGTCCACCACGAGGCGTTCCGGGCATCACGCAACGACGACGTGCGCGGCAAGGAGATCACGACCTGCCTCGCCGAGATCCGAAAGGCGGCCGGCGGCTATGCGAGCGTCTTCGACATCCTGCCGAACGACCGCTGGCTGGAAGATCGGTACCGCCGCGCGATCGAGGTCCTCAAGGTCGTCCGCATGCAGGCCGCGCAGTACCGCTAGGCCGACGAGAGGCCGCACGCTAGACTCCTCGAGCTCGTTTTGGAAGCGTGCCGACATGCGAGAGCTGACGCTGGACCTCGTGGCGCACATCCCCGCGCCAGGGACGGCCGTCCCCGCCAAGCTCGCCTTCTCCCCGAGCGGACGGCTGCTGACCTTCCTCCACGACCCCGACGGCGGCCTGAATCGGCGTCTGTGGTCCATGGATGTCGCGACCGGTGAGACCTCGCTGTTCTTCGCCCCGGAGACGGGCGTCACCGAGGAGAACATCTCGCGCGAGGAGCAGCTTCGACGCGAGCGCGAGCGGCTGCTCCACACGGGCGTGACGCACTACGAGTGGGCCGAGGACGCGGAGGTCGTCCTCGTGCCCCTTCGCGGCGAGCTGTGGGTCGTCGAGGGAGGCCGCGCGCGCCGCGTCGGGGGGAATGCCCTCTCGCCTCGGCTCTCCCGGGACGGCCGCCGGGTCGCCTTCGTCCGCGACGGGGAGCTCTGGTGCCTCGACGTGGCAGACGGCCAGGAGCGACGCCTGACCCATGGCGCCGCGCCCGGAGTCACGAACGGGCTGGCCGAGTACGTCGCCCAGGAGGAAATGGGCCGGTCCCAGGGCTTCTGGTGGAGCCGAGACGGGGAGCGTCTGGCCTTCGAGCAGGTCGACGAGCGGCACATCCCCCTCTTCCGCATCCCGCACTGGGGGACAGCCGAGCCGCACGACCTGGAGGAGCACCGCTACCCGTTCGCCGGCGGCGAAAACGCGCGGGCCCGCCTGGGTGTGGTCGCCGCCCGCGGAGGGCCCGTCACCTGGCTCGACCTGGAGGACGCCGAGTACCTGTGCCGTGTGGACTGGCACCCCGACGGCCGCCTGTTCGTCCAGACCATGGACCGAGACCAGACGCGGCTCGATCTGTGGGCCTACGAGCCCCGGACCGGGCGACGGATGGCGCTCTTGAACGAGGCAAGCGTCATCTGGGTCAACCTCCACGACGACCTCCGATTCGTCCGCGCGACCGGGGAGTTCCTGTGGTCGTCGGAGCGCACCGGGTACCGGCAGCTCTACCTCTACTCGCCAGACGGTAGCGAGTGCCGCCCCGTGACGGAGACCATGTTCCCCTGCGGAGGCGTCACGCTCGACGAGGAAGACCGGCGGGTCGCGTTCCACGCGGCGACCTCACCGGTCGAGAGTCACGTCCTCGTCGCGTCGCTCGAGGGCGGCGAGCCGGAGCCCTGGACGAGCGAGCCTGGCATGCACGGCGCGGTGTTCGCGAAGGACCTTTCCGCCTGGGCCGACACCTTCCACTCCACGCTCGCCCCCCCGACCATCACGGTCCACGCCCGGTCGATCCACGTGCTCCACCAACCCGCCGAGATCGACGTCCGCCTCGCAACCCCGGAGCTCTTCACGTTCCGGAACCGGAGCGGCGTCACGCTCCACGGCGTCGTGACCCTCCCCGCCCGCCTGCCGGCGCCGCTCATCGTGGACGTCTACGGGGGCCCGCACGCGCAGAGCGTGCTCGACTCCTGGGGCACGACGGTCGACCTGCGCGCGCAGTACCTGGCCTCGCAGGGTTTCGTGGTGATGTCTGTGGACAACCGCGGCAGCGCGCGGCGCGGGCTGGCGTTCGAGGGCGAGATCCTGCGGCGCATGGGCACCGTGGAGGTCGACGACCAGGTGGATGGCGTGCGATACGCGCAGTCCCGGGGCTGGGTCGATGGCGACCGCGTCGGCATGTACGGCTGGTCCTACGGCGGGTACATGACGATCCTCTGCCTGCTCAAGGCGTCCGACGTGTTCAAGGTCGGCGTCGCCGGGGCGCCGGTGACCTCGTGGGACGGCTACGACACGTTCTACACCGAGCGCTACATGCGTCGGCCTCAGGACAACCCGGCGGGGTACCGGGAGGCCAGCGCGATGACGCACGCCGAGAAGCTCCGCGGGAAGCTCCTGATCGTCCACGGGATGATCGACGAGAACGTGCACTTCCGCCACACGTCGCGGTTCCTGGACGCGCTCGCGAAGGCGAATCGCAAGGTCGACCTGCTCCTCTACCCGGAGGAGCGCCACGTCCCGCGCAGCCAGAAGGACCGGCGAAACATGGAGGAGCGCGTGGTCGAGTACTTCCGCGCGCACCTGTAGGGCGGGACCCGCGTCACGCGAACGGGCTCAGCGCGCGGAGGCTCTGGACGGCAGGGGCTACGGGGAAACGCCCTCCCCTCCCAGCAGCCACTCGTAGGCGGGTTGGACCCGTACCCCGGGCGCCTTCATGCGCACAGCTCCCTCGCGATCGAGCACGAGCAGCCGCAATGCCGCGCGCGGATGCTCCTTCGCGGCCCCGGCGAGCGCTCGCAGCTCGCGCGCGCCCGTATCCGTCGTCGTGGGGTCCGCGCACACCTGCAGCAGCTCCTCGCCCGCCGAACGGTGTCGGGCGAGGAAGTCCACCTCGAACCCCTCCGCCGTGATCACGTAGCCCGTCTCGGCACCGCGCCGCTCCAGCTCGTTCAGGACGACGGTTTCGAGCGCATGGCCGGTGTTCGCGCGGCCGCTGACGTCGAACGCCCCGATGAACCCGGGGTCGGCGAGGTAGATCTTGCGCGGATTGGAATTGCGCCGTCGCTCCGAATCAGTCGCCACCGGCACCGCGGTGAGAAGGAAGGCATCCGTGAGCTGTCCCAGGAAGGCGTGCACCGCATCTCTCGCCACGCCGTGCCCCTGTGACCGGAGGTCCTGGGTCAGGCGGTGGACACTGAACCTCGCTGCGGAGTTTCGCAGGCAGTGGCGCACGAGCCACCGCAGAGCCGACACCTGCGTCACGCCGTGGCGCTCCACTACGTCGCGGAAGACCACGGTGTCCACGTAGCCCTGCAGCAGGTCGAGGCGTAGTGTCGGCGCCAGCCCCTGGACCTCCGGAAACCCCCCTTCGATCAGGAACTCGCGGAAGCGCTTCTCCACGAGCGATCGCTCGGCGGCGGTCCAGCGCCTGGGCTCCTTCGCAGGCTCTTCGCCACGATGACGGAGGAACTCGCGAAAGCTGAAGGGCCGGATGACCGTCGCCATTCCCCGACCGCGGAGCGACGTGTGAACCTCGCGTGACAGCATCCGCGACGAGGATCCTGAGACGACGACTTCGACTCGTTCGGAGTCGAGGATGCGACGCACGAAACGCTCCCAGCCGGACACGAACTGGATCTCGTCGAAGAACCAGTGCACGGTTTCACGGCCGCGCAGCGCGGGGTACCGTCGATAGTGCTCCTCGATCAGGGAGCCGAGCTGGTCCAATTCGAGTCCAACGAGCCGATCGTCGTCGAAACCGAGGTAGAGTGCGCGCTCGGGCGGCACATCGGCCCGGAGTTCCTGGAGCCGTTGACGGAGGAACGTGGTCTTACCGACGCGGCGCATCCCGATGACGGCATTCACCTTTCCTGGAACCTCGGGGAGCCGTGCCTCGCGCCGCGTGAGCGTGACCGGCGGCGCCGGGGCAAGGGCGGCATTGAGCTTCTCCTCCAGGACCGGGTGCAGGGACATGGAGGAAGTATCGCGGACAGGTGGCCTCCAGTCAAGGCCAGAGTCTTATGCTTCTGGTCCTGCAGGAAGGCCACCTGGACGACCTGGCCGTCTTCGGACCCAAGGGCGTTGCAGTCGGCTCTACGCGAACGGGCTCATGGCGCGGAGACGCTGCACGACGGACACGAGCGCGTCGAGCGTCGCGTCGATTTGCGCCTCGTCGTTGTCGCGGCCGAGCGAGAAGCGGACGCTGCCCTGGGCCGTCCGCGGGGGCACGCCCATCGCGGCGAGGACGTGGGAGGGCTCGCGGCTCGACGAGGTGCACGCCGAGCCCGTGGAGCATGAAATCCCCTGGTGCGAGAGCATCAGGACGACGCCCTCCCCCTCGATCGCGTCGAAGCAGACGTTGAGCAGGCCCGCGACGCGGTTCGCGCCGTTCACGCGGACGCCCTGGATGCGGTCCAAGATCCCCTTTTCAAGTCGATTGCGGAGCGCCGCGATCCGCGGCACGTCCGCGGCGCGATCCGCCTCCGCGAGCTCCAGCGCCCGCGCGAGGCCCACGATTCCCGCCACGTTTTCCGTCCCGGCGCGGAGCTGACGCTCGTGGCCCCCTCCGTGCAGGAGAGGCTCGATCGGGACCCCCGCGCGAAGCCAGAGCGCGCCCGCGCCCTTCGGCCCGTGGAGCTTGTGGGCCGAGATCGAGAGCGCGTCCACGCCGAGCGAACGCGCGTCGATGGCGACCTTTCCGGCGCCCTGCACCGCATCCGTGTGGACGAGAACGCCGCGTTCGCGGCAGCGCCGCGCGATCTCCGCGATCGGCTGGATCGCCCCGGTCTCGTTGTTCGCCTGCATCACGGAGACGAGGACCGTGTCGGGCCGCAGCGCGCGGGCAACCTCGTCCGGGTCGACAGCCCCGGAGGGCGAGACGCCGACGAAACCAATCTCGAAGCCCTCTCTGGCCAGCGCGTCGCAGGCGTGCAGCACGGCGTGGTGCTCGATCCGCGAGGTCACCACGTGGCGCCCCCTGGCCCGGAGCGCCCGGGCCATCCCGATCACCGCGAGGTTGTCGCTCTCGGTCCCCCCGCTGGTGAACACGATTTCCCGCGGATCGCCTCCGACCACGCGAGCGACCGTCTCTCGGGCCCCCTCGACGAGCCTCCGCGCGGCCATCCCGTCGGCGTGGAGGCTCGACGGGTTCGCCCAGGCGCGCTCGTCGGCCTCCCGCATCGCGGAGAGGACCTCCGGGCGCGGGCGCGTGGTCGCGGCGTGGTCCAGGTAGATCCGTTCCGTGGGACTACCCTACCTTGATCTCTTCCGTCGTCAGGTTGCGCACAGAGACCTGGCCCGCCATGTTGAAGGCGACCTGCGTGAACGCCTTCGACAGCGTCGAGTCGGGCTGCGCCAGGACGATCGGCTTCCCCTTGTCCCCCGCCTCGCGGATCTCCGAGTCGAGCGGGACCTCTCCGAGGAAGACGTATCCCGCCCGGTCGGCCGCCTTCCGCGCCCCGCCGCTGCCGAAGATGTCGGTGCGCTCGTGACAGTGCGGGCAGGAGAACCAGGCCATGTTCTCGATGATCCCGAGGATCGGGACGTTAAGCTTCTGGAACATGTAGATCGCCTTCGCGGCGACCATCAGCGCCACGTCCTGAGGCGTGCTCACGATCACCGAGCCGGTGAGCGGGATCATCTGGGAGAGCGTGAGCTGGACGTCTCCGGTGCCCGGGGGCAGGTCGACGAGGAGGTAGTCGAGCTCCCCCCACGCGACGTCGGTCAGGAACTGCTTCACGATCCCCGCGAGCATCGGCCCGCGCCAGATCAGCGCCTCCCCCTCCGCGATGAAGAACCCCGCGGAGATGATCTTGATGCCGTAGCGCTCGATCGGCGTGATCTTGTCCCCGACGCCGACGGGCTTCTCCTTCGTGATGCCGAACATGATCGGGATGCTCGGCCCGTAGACGTCGGCGTCCATGAGGCCGACGCGCGTACCGGCGTTCGCGAGGGCGAGGGCGAGGTTCGCGGTCACGGTCGACTTCCCGACGCCCCCTTTTCCGCTCGCGATGGCGATCACGTTGCGCACGCCCGGGATCATTGCCCCGACCTTGCCGGCGGCCGCCGGGCGAGCGGTGACCTTGATCCGGACCTCTCGGATGCCCGGGATCGCCTCCGCGGCCTTCCGGACGTCCCCCTCGAACTTCTCGCGGATGGGACAGGCGGCCGTCGTCAGCTCGAACTCGAACGCGAGGACGCCCCCGTCGATCTTGACGTCCTTCACCATTCCGAGCGAGACGATGTCGCGTCCCAACTCAGGGTCGGCGACCTTGGACAGGTGCTTCAGGACGTCGGCTTCAGTCACAGGCATGGCGTTCACCTCATACGACGCCCTCACGGGCGTCGATCCACCGCGCCCTTACGGGCGCGACTCCAAGGCGGGTTGGTTGTCTATCTGCGCCCGCTGCAGGCGGCCGCTGTAATCCACGTAGATGGTCTTCTCCTCGGTGAACGCCTGGAAAGCGCTCACGCCCCCCTCCCGGTGCCCGTTCCCCGTGTCCTTCCACCCGCCGAACGGCAGGTGCGTCTCCGCGCCGATCGTCGGGCCGTTCACGTACACAATCCCGCACTCGATCTCGCTCATCGCGCGGAAGGCCCCGGCCACGTCGCGCGTGTAGATGCTCGACGACAGGCCGTACGAGGTCCCGTTCAGGACCTGGATCGCCTGATCGAGGTCATCGACCGCGATCACCGAGGCGACGGGCCCGAAGATCTCCTCGCGCGCGATGCGCATGCTCGGGGTGACCCGGTCGAACACCGTCGGCTGGAAGAAGAAGCCCCGCGCGCAGCGCCCCTCCCGGTACGCCGCACCGCCGCAGACGAGCCGCGCGCCCTCCGCCTTGCCGATGTCGACGTACTTCGCGACCGTGGTCCGCTGCCCCTCGTTGATGAGCGGGCCCATCTGGATGCCATCTTCGAGGCCGTAGCCGATGCGGACCCTCGCCGCCTCGGCCGCCAGCCGCTCGACGTATCGGTCGTGGATCGAGCGCTGCACGATGATCCGGCTCGTCGCCGTGCAGCGCTGGCCCGTCGTCGCGAACGCCCCCCAGAGCGAGCCCTGGATCGCCAGGTCGAGGTCGGCGTCCTCGAGCACGATCTGCGCATTCTTCCCGCCCATCTCCAGCGAGCACCGCTTGAGCGCCCGCCCGCACGACTCGGCGATCTGGCGGCCCACCTCGCTCGACCCGGTGAAGCTCACCACGCCGACATCCTTGTGCCTCACGAGCGGCGCGCCGACGTCCGGACCGCCTCCGTGGACCAGGTTCACCGTCCCCGCCGGGAAGCCGGCCTCGTGGAAGACCCTGACCAGCTCCGTCGCGCAGAGCGGCGTGTCCTCGGCGGGCTTGAGGACGACCGTGCACCCCGCGACGAGGGCCGGGAAGCTCTTCCACGTCGGGATGGCGATCGGGAAGTTCCACGGCGTGATGAGCCCCGCCACGCCGATCGGCTGGCGGATCGTCATCGCCCACTTGTCGGGCAGCTCCGAGGGGGTCGTGATCCCGTGCAGCCGCCTCCCCTCCCCCGCGATGTGGTAGGCGGTGTCGATCGCCTCCTGGACGTCGCCGCGGGCCTCCGAGAGGACCTTTCCCATCTCCCGCGTCATGAGGCGCGAGAGCTCCTCCTTGCGCCGCGTCATGATCTCGCCTACGCGGAACATGAGCTCCGCCCGCTTCGGCGCCGGCGTCCTGCGCCACGCGGGAAGGGCGTTCGCGGCGGCCGTGACGGCGTCGTCGACGTCCTCGGGCCCTGACTGGGGAAAGAAGCCGATCAGGTCGTCCGTGTCGGACGGGTTGATGTCGGGGAACGTCAGGCCGGAGCGCGCGTCGCGCCACTCCCCGTGGATGAAGTTCCTGTGGCGGTCGGGCATGGCGGTGATCCTCCCGGGGCCCTTACGGGCGCGACTCCGACTTCCGAAGCTTGATGTAGATCCCTGCGAACCAGTGCCTTCCCCTCTCGAGGAAGGCGCGGTCGTCGTTCAGGAAGTCCTCCAGCTCCATCCACACCTCGGCCAGGCGGTTCTTCCGGTCCGCCGAGACGCCGTGGTTGTGGATCCGCTTCACGTCGTGCAGGTTGTAGAACCTCGTCTCGACCGTCGAGAGACCGCAAGCGCGCGCCATCCGCTCGACCTCGGTCTCCGTCAGGCCCCTCTCGTGGTACCGCTCCTTGCCGAGCGCCACGAGCAAGCGCCGCGCGAGGCGCTTCCAGGCCGCGTCGTGCGACGGGAAGTGCCCCGAGTCGAACGTGACGTAGCACAGGCCGCCCGGCCTCGTCACCTCCGCCGCCCCGCGCAGGAACTCCTCAGGTCGCGCCAGGTGCTCGAGCACCTGCGTCGAAACCACCGCGTCGAACGTCCCCGGCGCGAAGAGGCGCGGCAGGTCGTACGCCGAGCCGACCTCCAGGCGAGCCACCTGCGGCCAACCGCGCTCCCTGGCGAGCCTCCGCACGGCCTCCACGCCGGCCGCGTCGACGTCCACGCCCTGGACCTCGATCGGCGGCGCCTCAGGACTCGCGAAGAACGGCTCCCACAGGTTGAGAGGGCTCGGACCCGCGCAGCCGACGTCGAGGATCCGGGCCCGCCCCGAGGGTCCTCCCTTCGGGAACTCCCCGATGAGGTCCTCGAGCACGCGAATCTTGGCGAGGTTCCCCGTGAGCGCCCACGGGCCGTCCCAGAGCCAGCGGGCGCGTGTCCGGGGGGTCCTGGCAAGGCCTGCTTGCTGGGCCTCGGGCATGGTCCCTACGCGCCCTTCCCCGCAGGAACGGCAGCCTTCGGCTCCGGCGCCTTGTCGTCCGACCCCGGCTTGTACGGCGGGATGTGTTCCCCCACGGCCCACGGGATGTACTCGGTCTTGAGCTTGCAGTAGTCCACCACGAGCTTGTCCTTGTCCTCCGCCAGGACGCTCATATCGTAGGCCTTGCCCATCCAAATTGACTTCGGCTCCGTCGGGCAGGGCTCGCAGCAGAGGTTGCAAAAGATGCACTTCGTGAAGTCGATCACGTACGAGTGGATGATCGCCTTTTTCCCGCCGCTCTGGCGCGTGATGTCCATGCTGATGCAGTCGACCGGGCACGCCTTCACGCAGATGAAGCAGCCGATGCACCGCGCCTCGCTGTACTCGTGGTAGCCGCGGTACCCGTCCGGCACATGCCAGATCTCCTCGGGGTACTGGAGCGTCACCGGCTTCACCCAGAGGTAGCGCCAGGTGATCTTCATCCCCACCAGGACCGTGTAGAGGCCGTGGACGACCTGCTTGAAGTAGTCGAGCACCATCAGCGATCGATCTCCCCCAGGACGATGTCGAGGCTTCCCAGGATGGCGACCACGTCGGCGACCAGGTACCCCCGCGCGAGCACGGGGAGCACGCACAGGTTGCTGAAGCTGGGGGCGCGCACCTTCACCCGGTACGGCTTCTCCTTGCCGTCCGAGGCGATGTAGTAGCCGATCTCGCCGCGCGGGTTCTCGATCCGCGCGTAGGCCTCCCCCTTGTTCGGCTTCACGGTCTTCGGAAGCTTCGGGGAGATGATCGGCCCCGCGGGCAGTCCGTCGAGGGCCTGCTTGACGATCTTGAGCGACTCCAGCATCTCGAGGATGCGGACCTCGTACCGGTCCCAGCAGTCGCCGACCGCGCCCTTCTTCCCCTTCCCGACGCAGACCTCGAACTGGAACTGGTCGTACCCGCTGTAAGGGTCGACCCTCCGGACGTCCCAGGGGATCCCCGACCCGCGGAGCGTCGGTCCCGTGCAGCCGTAGGCGATCCCCACGTCGGCGGGCAGCACGCCGACGTTCGCCGCGCGCTGGATGAAGATCGAGTTCTCCGTGAGGAGCTGGTTGTACTCGTCCACGCGCTCCGGGAAGATGTCGATGAACTCCTGGAGCTCCTTGACGAACTTCGGCGTGATGTCGCGCGCGACGCCGCCGAGGCGCACGTAGTTGTAGAGGAGCCTGGCGCCGCTCGCCTGCTCGAAGAGGTTGAGCACGATCTCCCGCTCGCGGAAGGCGTAGAGGAACGGCGTGAAGGCGCCGACGTCCATCCCGAACGTCCCGAGCGCGAGCAGGTGGCTGGCAATCCGCTGAAGCTCCGCCATCATCACGCGCAGCCAGACCGCGCGCGGCGGGATCTCGATGTTCATCAGCTTCTCGACGGCGAGGCAGAAGCCGAGGTTGTCGGACATCGAGGAGAGGTAGTCGGTGCGGTCGGTGTACGGGATGAACTGGAGGTACGTCAGGTTCTCGCCGATCTTCTCGGCGCAGCGGTGGAGGTAGCCGATGTACGGCGTGATCTCCTCCACCATCTCGCCGTCGGTCTTGAGGAGGAGGCGGAGCACCCCGTGCGTGCTGGGGTGCTGCGGCCCCATGTTGAGGAACATCTCCTCCGTGTCGAGGGCTCGTTCGACCAGCTCGGGCATCTCTCCTCCTACGACGCGGTGGCCGACTTCTCGGGCTCCCGCGTGGGCACGGCCATGCTGCGGGCGCGGATCTTCTCCTGCAGTCGCATGAGCCCCTCCAACAGGGACTCGGGCCGGGGGGGTCAGCCGGGGACGTGGACGTCGACGGGGACGAACTTGTCGATCCCCTTCACGACGTGATAGCCCCACTTGTAGTACGGGCCGCCTCCGACCGTGCAGGCCCCCATCGCGAGGACGTACTTCGGCTCGGGCATCTGCTCGTAGAGGCGCTTCACGACGAGGGCCATCTTCGCGGTCACGGTCCCCGCGACGATCATGAGGTCGGACTGCCGCGGCGATCCGCGGAAGGCGCCCGACCCGAAGCGGTCGATGTCATAGCGCGAGGCGCCCGTCGCCATCATCTCGATCGCGCAGCAGGCGATGCCGAACGTCATGGGCCAGACGGAATTGCTCCGGGCCCACTTGACGACCTCCTCGTACTTCCCGATGAAGATGTTGCTGATCTTGTCGGGGCCCTTGTCGAGACCCATCCGAGCCTCCTTGGATGCCTTCCGGAACGCGAATGGTACGTTCCGGCGCGCCGGGCATCAAGGAGATTGGTGTGCAAGCCTCGCACCCGAGGCGCGGAATCCCCTCGCACTGGAACGCCTTGCCCGATCGGCGGTTAAGCGCCCGAAGGGAAATCGGACCGGCCAGGGGTTCCAGGTGGGATTGCGCCCGCGCGTCCGACATGGAACACCGGCCGCGCCGAACGACAGGATTGAGCCTCCGTTCGCCGATCGATAGCATGGTCGTCGAGGAGGATTCCCCAGGCCGATGTCCAAGAAGCGCCCCCACAAGCCGCCCCCCCCGACCGCGGGGTCCACCGAGCCGCCGCGACCACGAGGCATGGGATGGTCGATCGTCGCCACTGGCAGGGCCAGCTTGCTGGTCGGCGTCGGCGTGCTCGTGTGCCTCGCGCTGCCGGGCACCCGCCCCGCCTGGACTCCGCGCCCCGCACGACCGCCGGCCCCCTCACCGCCGCGCGTCGTCGCGCCGATGCGCCCCCCCGCGCCTACGACTCCGCGGACGGTACGGATGACCGAGGAGGCGGATCGCCTCGAGGTCCGCGTCACCATCCGAGAGGCCCCCGCGGAGCTGCGCCTCGTGTGGATCGGCGGCACGATGTCCCGCCTGGACAGTTGCGCGTGCAAGCAGAACGTCCGCTTCGCCCACTCGGCCGCGCTCCTTCGACGGCTCGCGAAGGGGCCGCCGCGCACCGCGCTGATCGACGCCGGCGGGGCGCTCGACGGCGACTCCCCCCTCGATCGCGAGCGACAGCGGGTCTACGCGGCGATCCTGAAGGACCTTCCGTTCTCGGCCTTCGCCGTCGGCGGCGGGAGGGGGTTCCTGACGGCCGACCTGCAGTCCTCGCTCGCCGCGGCGGGCCCTCCCCTCCTGACGATTGGAGGCCTCCCCGTGACCCTGGCGCTGGGCGGCCGCTCCCTCTCCGTCGTGTGCGCCGACAGCCCCCCCGAGCCCCCGCCGGGAATGCGCGTCGCGCCCGCGGGCCCCAAGCCGCCCGTCTGGGGCCACCCCGACGCCGCCGCGCAGGCGGCCGCCGCCGTCGCCCCGCTCAAGGGCCGAGGCGACCTCGTCGTCCTGACCGGGGACCTCTCTCGCGAGGACGTCGCGCGGATCGCGGCGCTCCCCGCGCCGCCC
Organism: uncultured Planctomycetia bacterium; assembly: GCA_964649705.1. GTDB lineage: Bacteria > Planctomycetota > MHYJ01 > WSZJ01 > CAZYRM01 > CAZYRM01. The sequence continues at coordinate 9,406 of CAZYRM010000006.1, read as the reverse complement.
GACCTGGTGCTGACGGGACGGCCCCTGGCCGCCTCCCGCCTGCTGACGGACGAGCGGACCCGGGTCGTCTACGAGGACCCCATGGAGCCCGTGGGTCCGCTCCTGCTGTTCGGGACGTCCTCGTCGAGCTTCGGCGGGATCCGCTACGTCGACCTGGGCGCCGACGGCGCGCCCGTCGCATACGGGATGTTCCAGATCGCGCAGAAGATCGAACTGGACGCGCGGACCTCGGATCAGGTCGAGGCGTTCATGCGGCGCATCGCCGAGGACCCCTCGCTCGCCGGACCGGCGCCCCGCCGCTTTGCGAGTGAGCCGAGGGAGAACGACCCCACGGACGGCTACGTGGGGAAGGACGCGTGCCTGAAGTGCCACGAGCCCCAGGCACGGCAGTGGAGCTCCACGCCCCACGGCAGCGCGACCAAGGTCCTCGAGAACATGGACCGTCACTACTACCCGGGCTGCATCACGTGCCACAGCACCGGCTACGGCTACCCGACGGGATACTCGCCCCGCGACGCGAACGCCGCCGCCCTCCGGGACGTCGGGTGCGAGACCTGCCACGGGCCCGGTCGCCGCCATTCGGCCTCACCCGAGGAGGAGGGGCTGATCCGGCGAGGGTCGCCGTCGATCTGCGCGGAGTGCCACGACGGCCGCGACGCGAAGCCCCTGGGGGACCGCCTGAAGGAGGCGTACGAGAAGCTCCGTCACTGACCCGCGCGTTTCCGCAGTTCATCGACGGCGGCGCGGAGGGCCGAGACGGCGAGGACGCTGCAGACGACCTTGCGCTCGGGGAGGCCGCCGAGGGCGCCGACGATCTGGTCGTTCGTCACCGCGAGGGCCTCGTCGATCGTCTTCCCACGGAAGATCTCCGTCCCCATCGAGGACGTCGCGATCGCGGCCCCTCAGCCGAAGGTCTTGAAGCGGAGGTCGACGATCCGCCCGGCGTCGACCCTGATGTAGAGCTTCATCGTGTCGCCGCAGGCCGGGTTGACCGCGGTCCCGATGGCGTTGGCGTCCTTCAGCTCCCCGACGTTCCTCGGGTTGAGGAAGTGCTCCATCACCTGCGCGTTGTATTCGGCGTCAAGCATGCTTCTCGGCCTCCTGAGGAGGCCACTTGTAGCGGGTCATCACCTGGGCGACGTGCAGGTCGAACTTCCCCAGCGAGGGGATTCCGGGGAACCCGCGATACTCCGCCCGGCACAGGTAGCAGACCCCCCGCTCGCTTAGGAACCGGTACAGGAGCGCGTCGATGACCGCGGCGACGGCGAGGCTGATGTAGTACGTGAACGGCGCGAGGACGGCCGCGACGATCACGATGCCCAGCCCCAGGGCGCGGTTCACGACCTTCTCCCGGTACAGCTCGCTCCGTCCGCAGACCGCGCAGCGGTCCGGCCCCCTTCCGTTGAGGACCTCCTCGCTCGGGGCCCAGGGGTTCGTCGCCCCGCACCTCGGGCAGGACGGGATCGTCGCGACGGGCTCCGTCTCGAGGCGGACCCCGCAGCCGACGCAGCTCCAGGCTACCTGTGCGCTCACTTGCGCTTCATCCCCGCATCCGCCGGCGCGGCGGTCTTGCCGTGCGCGTAGCACGGCCAGCAGAGGCAGAGGGTGTTCTCGACGTCGGCGGGCTTGGCCTGGTCGTGCTTCTTGGCCTCCCAGCCGCCAGGCGTCTGCTTCCCCTTCTTCGGGTGGATCATCTGCCTCGTGCAGCGCCCCGGGTGTCCGTGGTCCTTCACCTTGCACTCGCACTGCGCCCCGCTCCGGCACCACGCTTGCTGAAGCACCTCGTGCTTGAACGACATCCTCTCACACCTCCTACACCGGCACCCCGGTCTGGGCCCTGTAATACTGCGCCAGCGCCTCCCCGACAAGGACGAACACGATCGTCGCGTAGAGGATCCCCGTCGCCGACTGGTTGCTCTTGATCCGCGCGCACTGCCAGACCATCCACGCGAAGACGATGGGCGCCGCGAGCCCCGCCACGAGCCGCGTCCAGAGCACGCCCGAGAGGAAGACGGCCGTGGAGCTGTTCGAGACGACCCCTCCGAGCGTCCCGAGGTCCCGGTAGACGGCGAGGACCACGAGGACCAGGACGAGCCGCGCGACGAGCGACCCGAGGAAGACCTTCGAGGCCCGGACGAGCAGGTCGAACGAGAGGCCGGGCCCGGCGAGGTACCAGTGGCCGAGGATCATGGCGCTCAAGACCGTCCCCATGGCGATCCCGCCGCTGGCGATGGAGAGTGCCGGCCAGACCGCCTTCGTGGCGAGGGCGATCCCCGCAAGGGACACAGCGGAGGCGAGCCACAGGCCGGCTCGGGCCGCGCCGTCGGGGAGGAAGAGGAGCGCCGCGAGGAGGAGCGCGAAGGCGGCCCCGGCGCCCAGCGGCCCGTACGCCTCCGCGCCCCCGCGCCAGAGGAGCCAGCCGCCGGTCCCGGCGAAGAAGGCCGCGAACGCGGCGTTCATGAGGAAAAACTTGCGCGTGATCTTCCCCCAGGCGACGAACAGGAGGGAAACGACCCACCCCGCGCCGAGGGAGAAGGCGAACAGCCCGATGGAGGGATTGGAATTCACGTGTCTACTTGCCCGGGCGCCAGGTGCCGCACGTCATCGCGCCGTGACAGGAGGAGACGGTAGCGAGGGCGACGCGGGTAGGCTCGCGGAGCGAGGCGAGGCGGGTCCTCAGGGCGAGCAGGTCCGCGACGTCGATCCAGGCCACCCCGTCCACGGCGTGGCGGCTCACGATGATATCCGTGGCCCCGAGGCGCTGCACGGTTTCGCGCATCTCCCACGTCCGCGGCGCGGAGATCGCCGGGCAGGTCGACGGCTCCGAACAATCGACGGGGCAGACCCAGTCGGCGTGGGAGAGGCAGAGCGTGCCGGTCCGGCCGATGCGCTCGAACGGTAGCCCGCTCCCTCGCGGCGGATCGAGAGGCTCCCACGCCGCGCCGGGAATCGACCCGCGAACCCACTCGAAGGCGACGTGCGGGGCGAACGGCGTCGGGACGAGCTTGTCGCCCGCGGCGGCGGAGGGGATCCACGCCGCTAGGAACGCCTGCCAGTCCGACCGCTCGTAGCGGACCGCGGCGTGCTCGCCCAGCTCTCGACGGCAGCGCGGGAACTCGTTCCGATCGACGACGACGAGCTCGTCGAAGGCAACCCGCCCCTCCGAGCGCGCCTGGACGAGGCGCGCGACGTGGAAGACGCCGAAACAGCCTCCGCCGAGGACGACGATGCGCATTCTGGTGAGGGTGGCCGCTACGCCTTGACGGCTTCGGCCTTCTTCTTGGGCGGCGGAACGGGGAGGTAGTAGCCCGGGTTGCGGAAGTCCGGCGCGGCCGCCCCGTCGGGCCAGCGGACGATGATCGCCTCCTTGTCGGAGCAGACCATCTCGCAGAGGCGGCAGCCGACGCACTCCTTCTTGTGCACGACGTCGGCGACCTCGAAGAACCGCCCGTCGATGTTCTCCGTCTTCATCTCGATGCACTCGAACGGGCAGATCTCGACGCAGGCGATGCAGCCGGTGCAGTTGCCGACGTTGACCTCGGCGATCGGGCGGTCCTTCGGATCGACCTTGAAGGTCTGCACCCCGTCGCCGTCGTAGATGCAGTTCACGGGGCAGTAGCTGCCGCAGACCCCGCAATCGATGCAGAGCTCGGGCTCGATGACGTGCAGCTCCTGCACGTTGCCGCTGATGCAGTGCACCGGGCACTTCTTGGCGCATATGGTGCAGCCGATGCAGTCGTCCGCGATGAAGAACGCCATGTTCTACCCCTTACAGGGGCTGCTGCCCCCGACCTGTCAGCCTGCCTGCTCCGCGTGGGAGCCGCCGTCGGTTCCGGCCGCGCCCGCCGCGAAGGAGGAGAACCCCCTCTTCACGCGCTTGCCGCCGCACTTCGGGCAGGTCACCCTCGTCGATTTCGAGCGGACGAGGGCCTCGAAGGCCTCGTCGCACCCCTCGCACGTGTACTCGTAGATCGGCATATCGTTCCGTTACGACGCGGCGGCCGCGACCAGCCCCGCGTCCTGATAGCTCTTCATCCGCTCGGCGTAGAGCGAGCTCTTCGACACCCCGACGTCCACGTGGTCCCAGGGGAGGACCTCCTCGAGGCGCCGCTCGCGCAGCGCGTAGAAGTCGGGGTCCAGCCCCGCCTCCTTGAAGGCCTCCATCCAGTAGCCGAAGTAGAACTGCTCGTCCCACGCGTCGAATTTGCACCCGCGCTTCCAGGCGTTGTAGACGACCTCGCCCGTCCTCCGGTCGCCCCTCGAGAAGCACGCCTCGATGTAGTTCCGCTGCGGGTCGTGCAGCTTGATCCGGATCTTCTGGTTCCTGCGGACGCGATTCCGGATGTGCTGCGCGATCTCGTCGTTCCAGGAGATCTGCTTCGCCGGCTCCCACTGGTACGGCGTGTGCGGCTTCGGCACGTGCGGCGAGAGCGTCGCGTTCACCTGCAGGAGGTCCCCCCCGATCTCGCGGCCGATACGGCTCACCTGGTCCAGGAGGTCGGCCGTCTCGTCGTAATCGGCCATCGTCTCGCCGGGCACGCCGATCAGGAAATAGAGCTTCACGACCCTCCACCCGTGCTCGGCCGCCGCGCGCACGGCGTCGAACAGGTTCTTGTTCGTGATGTTCTTGCGGATCACGTTCCGCATGCGCACGCTGCCCGCCTCGGGCGCGAGCGTGAAACCCGCCTTCCGGACGCCCGCCATGATCGCGGGGATCCGCTTCAGGTTCTCGTCGATCCGGAGCGAAGGGAAGCTGATCCCGACGCGCTTCGACTTGAAGCGCGCGTTCAGGCGGATCGCCAGCTCGTCCAGGTGCGGGTAGTCGCCCGTGGAGAGGCTCGTCAGGCCGATGTCGTCGTACCCGCTGTTCCGGTAGACCTCCTCGGCCAGGTCGACGAGGTTCTCCACGCTTCGGATCCGGAGGCGGTTCTTGAGCACGACCGACTGGCAAAAGCGGCAACGGTGCGGACAGCCGCGCATCACCTCGAGGTCGATGCGCTCGAAGACCACCTCGCCGAACGGCACCACGGGCCGGACGGGGTAGTAGGCCCCGTCGAGCGACGGCGCGATCGCCTTCTTCACCCGCTCGGGGATGCCCGGTTCGTTCGGCTGGATCGAGGCGACGGTCCCGTCCGCGTTGTACCGCACGTCGTAGAGCGCGGGGGCGTAGAGCCCCTCGATCCGCTTGACGATCTCGATGAGGATCCGGCGGCGGGGCATCCGCTCGCGCCTGAGCTCCTTCACGACGTCGAGGAGGGCGTGGATGACCTCCTCCCCCTCCCCCATCACGAAGAGGTCGACGAACTCAGCGAGGGGCTCGGGCTCCGTCGCCGTGGGCCCTCCGGCGATCACGATCGGGTCGGAGTCGCTCCGGTCGCGCGACCGCACCGGGACGCCCCCGAGGTCGAGCATGTTCAGCACGTTCGTGTAGGCCATCTCGTGCTGCAGGCTGAAGCCGATCACGTCGAATTCGCGAAGCGGCGTGTGGCTCTCCAGGGAGAAGAGAGGCACGCCCTTGGCGCGCATCTCGGCCTCCATGTCGACCCACGGCGCGAAGGCGCGCTCGCACAGGGCGTCGGAGCGCTGGTTGACCGTGCCGTAGAGGATCTGGAAGCCCAGGTAGCTCATCCCGATCTTGTAGGTGTCGGGGAACGCGAGGCAGAGCTTCACGTCGACCGTGCGGTGGTCCTTGACGATGCTGTTCAGCTCGCAGCCGATGTACTGCGAGGGGGCCTGCACGCGGAAGAGCAGGGGCTCGAGTTGTGTCCAGACCGACGGCATCAATACACCTTCGCTTCGATCCCGGTTTCCGAACGGAGCCGCGCGGCGATCCTATCGAGCGAGGCGCGGTCGACCTTCAGGAGCCCCGGCGCGGGGGGCGTGCGATCGAGGCTGTACATGTGGACGACCTTGGGCTTCATCCGCCCGACGCGCTTCACCCAGTCGGCGACGTCCTTCTCCCCCGTGTTGTCGATCCGCCCTCGGATGAAGCAGCTCTGGACGATGAAGTCGCTGAGCAGCTTCGTCCAGGCCTCGAGGCGGTCGAGCGAGAACTCCACGAGCGGAAGGTCGACCTTGTAGTGCATCTCGTCGGTCCCCGCGTCGACCTTGACCATCCGTTCGTCGAGCTTGTCCACGGCGCGGCGGACCTCGGGACGACCAAGCTCCGTGCCCGCGGTCAGTACGCCCGTGTGCGCCTTCGGGAAGAACCTGTCGCGCTGCTCGTGGATGATGTCCACGGCCTTCTCGAGCCGCGGGTAGAGCGTCGGCTCGCCGTTCCCGCTCACGATGATCGCGTCCGGGATGTCTTTCTCCACGAGCAGCTCGCCGAAGCGGACCTCGACCTCCTCGCGGATCCGGTCGAGGCTCGGGTAGTCGACGAAGTCCTCCGGTCGCGTCGGCACGGGCTCCCGCGTCCAGCCGCACTGGCAGTAGACGCAGTTGAACGTGCAGTGCTTCCGCATCGGGGCGAGGAGGTTGATGCCGAGGGAGTTCCCCTGCCGCCGCGTCTTGAATGGCCCGTAGACCACCCCGGGCTTGAGGTCCCAGTCCTTGAATTCGGCGTAGTGGGGCTCGACTTTGGGCAGCATCGGTCCTTCTCGCGAGGCGGATCGCGCCGATTCTAGCGACAGACTCCCCCCGGGACAACCTCTAACCACCAGCAAACACGTTGCCAGCCCAATGGCTCAGCCATCGACTGTCGCGTTCGTATCCATAGTTGCACGTGGATGTTACGGTTGCGCGCTGCGGGCGGAGCAGATGTTCACAGGCAACATGCCAGAATGGAAGCAGACCGGACGGCCCCGATTCCAACCTGGATTACGCGCCGAGGCGCCCGCGGACGGTGGCGACGCGCTCGGCGAAGGCGGAATCGGTGAGGACAGGCGAGGCACCGCTGGTGGAGAGGTCCCTCGCCAGGTCGACCCAGGAGACGCAGCCGTCGTAGCAGCGTTCCATCGGCAGGACGAAGGGCTCGGCGAGGCGGAAGGTGCGAAGGGTGAGGACGTGGAGGCCTCGCTGCTTGCCGTAGTTGAAGCGGTACTCGACGGCGGTCGGGGTGAGAGGATGGAGCCCCTCGAGGCCCTGGAGCTTGTCGAGATTGTCGACCCAGCGGTGGTCCTCGACGACGCAGTACCCGGGGAGGCGCAGCTCGGCGCCGATCGGGTAGTTCTTCTCGGCGGTGGAGACCTCCGCGCGCGCGCTCGGGACGAGCTCGTTCTCCTTCTCGTGGTAGAGCGTCGGGAAGAGGAAGAACTCGCGGTGCTCGACCTCGAACTCGCCGCGCTTCTCGAAGATGCCGCCCTTCCGGAGGAGCATCACCTGCTTCCCCGTCAGGAGCGCATTGACGACGACGGCCCACTCCTTGAGCGCGTAGCGGTTCTTCTCGAGCATGTGGCGGATTCCCTACTTGCGAACGAGACTTCGGGGCGAGGCGACGAAGATCGTCCTCTGCGTCATCCTCTTGAACTGGAGTGCCGATTCGACCTCTACCCGATTCCGGCGCGGATTGACTCTTAGTCCGTACTTCAGCAGGAAGTCCTCCCCGACGAGGAGGTCCACGTCGACGGCGTCATCCTGGACGATGTAGGCCCTGTAGCGACACCACTTGCTGAAGATCCGCAAAAAGAACTCCGCCGCCTCGTTCACAGGAGCGACGCCTCCACCGATACCGCCGAGACGGATCGGCTCTGCGAGCGGTTGGTGGATGAGCCCCGCGGCCGAGGACTCTCGGATCAGTCCTTCCTCGCTGCCGGTGTCAAACAGCGCGAGGACGGTCCGAGTCCGTGCGCGCGAGGACTTCCGCAGCTTGAGCCGTTGAGGTCTCATGGGAGCGACTGCATCGTACTCGGCGCCTGTACTCGGCGCAACGGTCTCGCGCCGTTCCTGCGCCAATCCAGAGGTCCCGTGCTACCCCGCGGGCCCGAAGAGGCGCCAGAACGGGACCGCCCAGACCGACGGCCCCAGCGCCTCGACCTCCCGTCCGCGTGTGACAACGATCCCGAGTCGCTCGGCGCGCGCCCCGACGCCGGGAATCCCCTCGGTTTGAAGGAACTCGACGATCGGGCGGGCATCCTGTCGGGCGGCCCGCTTCCCGGCCTTGGCCTCGATCGCCAGGACGCGGTTCTGGGAGGTGAGGACGAAGTCGACCTCGAGCCCGCCGTGCGTCCGGTAGAAGTGGATCTCGGGCGCACCCGGTTGCCAGGAGGACCAGCGTAGCAGTTCGTCGAGGACGGCCGTCTCGAAGATCGCGCCGTCCCCGGGGTCCGCGCGCCCGCAGAGGAACCGTGCCAGGCCGGGGTCGGTCCAGTAGATCTTCGGGCTCTTCACGAGGCGACTGGTCACGTTTGGAGCCAGGGGGCGCAGGAGGTGGACCTGGTACGAGATCTCGAGGAACCGCACGTACCGCTTCACAGTGTTCACAGCGACGCCGAGGTCCCGCGACACCTCGCTGTAGGAGAGGAGCTGCGCGGTCCGCGCGGCGAGGAGGTTTTGCGCCAGCGCGAACTGGTCCAGGTCGGCAACGCGACCGAGGTCCGCCAGGTCGCGTTCGAGATAGGTCCTCCGGAAGTCGCGCAACCACGAGCGGCGTTCATCCTCGGGCAGCGGTTCAAGGCTCGGATAGGCCCCCCAGAGGACTTGATCCTCCGCGACCGCGCTCCAGTGCCGCACGTGGTCCATGGAGGGAGAAGCAGTGGCCAGACCCTCCGCGGCGGCCAGTCCGTCCGCCCACAGGCGGTCCAGGACGGAGGGCTGGACGGAGTCCCCCTGGCCCCGTTCCGCGAGAGCGAGGGGCCACAGGTCCAGGAGTGCCGCGCGGCCCGCAAGCGTCTCACGGACACCTCGGAGGAGGAGGATCTGGGAGGATCCAAGCAGAAGGAAGCGTCTCGAAGCGTCCCGGTCCGCCAGGAACTTGACGGCGTCGAGGAGCGCGGGGAGCTTCTGAACCTCGTCGAGAACGACGAGCTTCCCTGGGTGGTCCAGCCTGCGAACTGGGTCTGCGGAGAGACGGATCCTCTCGTCAGGGTCGTCGAGGGAGAAGTAGACCGTCTCCTGCGCTCCAGCGTGCGGCAGGAGGTCACGGACGAGCGTGGTCTTTCCGGTCTGTCGCGCGCCCGTCAGCACGACCACGGGCCGTCGGGCGATCCGCGCCCTCAGGACCGGAAGGAGCGCGCGTGGATGCAGGGGCATGCCGCTAGACTGTCAGTGTTGCTGCAAGATTTCAAGGAGATCTTGCATCGGCAATGCAAACATGAATTCATCCGTCGGCGCAAGGCCCCGGGCAGGATTCCAAGGTGCTCGCCGACCGGGCGAACCACGTCGCCGGCCTTACATCGCTCCAGAGACGGGTTGGGCGCGGCCGAGGGCACTCTCGATCAAGTCCGCCGAGGGCCACACGACGGGCCAC
>CAZYRM010000005.1:68943-89152 GCA_964649705.1 uncultured Planctomycetia bacterium | reverse complement strand
CGCCGCTCGCGGTCGGGGAGGGGACGACGCTCGAGGTCCACTACGCCGGCGGCGTCAGCGCGGACGACCCGATGTTCTGGATGGACGACAACGACCGGGGGACGACCGGGGCGATGTTCCCGCGCCTCGTGACGCGGGAGGGGAAGGAGTGGCTCCGCGATGAGTGGACGCCCGCGAGCTTCCGCGTGACCTTGATCGCCCCGGAGGCCTACCGCTTCGCCGCAAGCGGCCGCCGCGTCGGGGAAGAGAAGCGCGAGGAGGGGATGACGGCGACGACGTTCGAGGCGAAGGGCGGACGCGGTTTCGCGGTCGTCGCCGAGCCGTCGATCGTGGAGACCTCCTCCGAAGTCGGAGGCGTCCAGATCCGCGTGGCGGGCTTCGGGGCCGTCGCCGACGCCGAGCGGATCGTCCGCGAGGCGAAGGAGGCCCTCGTCGCGCTGGGGACCGACCTCGGGCCGTATCCGCACGCCTCGCTCGTGTTCCTCGTCTCGGACCGGACGAACGACCTGACCTCGAGCCACGGATTCTGCGTCCTCCCGAGGACGCGCGTCGCGGGGGAGGCGCTGCTCGCGGCCTCCGTCGCCTTCGCCGTCGCGCGGGGGTGGTGGGGCGACGCGGTGAGCGACCCCGGGACGTTCCCGCGCTGGATCACGGGGGGGCTCGCGCTCCACTCCATCGAGCCCTATCTGGCGAAGCGCTTCCCCGACACGTCGTATCGCGACATCTGGCTCTCGATCTACGCGGAGGCGGCGCACCAGGGGATCGACACGACGATCGCGCAGCCGGTCCGGGCGTTCTGGTCGAAAGGGATCGCGTGGGACCGCGTGATCTCGATGTCGAAGGGATACGCCATCCTCCGCCTCCTCGAAAAGCGCTTCCCGTCGCCGCCGCTGGAGGAGCGGGCGAAGCGGCTGCTCGCGGGGAAGCGGGGCGGTCTGGCGACGACGGAGGACCTGGTCGCGCAGTGTCCGGAGGACCAGCGCGCCGCCGCGAAGGAGTTCCTGCGCGCCTGGACGATGACCGACTGCGAGATCAACTACGCGGTCGCCGGCGCGGAGGCGGCCGAGGGAAAGACGCGGGTGCGGCTCGCGAGGCTGGGAAACGCGACGGCCCCGGTCGACGTCGTGGGGACGACGCCCGACGGAAAGACGGTCAGCGCGACGTGGGACGGGGTGGCGGAGCGGGGCGAGGTCGTCCTCGACGTGCCGCCCGAGGGGATCCACGTCCAGCTCGACCCCGGGAACTGGCTCCCGGACATCGACCCCACCGACGACGAGTGGTTCGCGCGCCCGAAGGATGTCCCCGACCTCGGGAAGGTCTCCTTCCGCCGCACGGGGAAGGCCGCGCTCGCGGTCTCGGAGGACCGCTACCGCTGGGTCGACAGCTTCACGCTGGAGGTAAGTCCCGCGGCTCCGCTGGACCTCGGGGTGGAGATCGAGGTGTCTGACGACGACGGCGTCGTCGTGCGCAGGGTCGTCATCGCGAAGGGGGCCGCGGGGGGAAACCCGATCGAAGGGGAGTTCGAGATCGCGGGGCCCTACGGAAAGCAGAAACTGCAGATCCGCGTCTTCGAGGCCTCCTCCGAGGCGGAGGTCGGCTGGGCCGCTCGGAAGGAGAAGCCCTCGTGGGAGTCGAAGGAGGAGTTCGACGCGCAGGTCGACCTGGGCGGGGCGAAGATCGGGCCGGTGAGGTGGCACGTAGGGAGCGGAGGGAGCGGCCTGGAGGTGCCGGTCACGCTCGCGGGGACGGGCATGGCGCGCGTGGGGCTGGAGTGTCGCATCTCGACGCCCGGCCACCCGGACGAGGGTCGTTTCGGCAACGGGTTCGACGTGAAGTGCGGTGAGGAGGCGAAGCTGGCACTGTCGGGAGGGACCGTCGATCCGAGGTTCAGGGCGGAGGTGGAGCTGCGGATCGGGATGCTCGTCGAGGAAGAACAGAGGATCCGGCCGGGAGCGGTGTTCTGGACGAAGAGGAAGGTCTTCGGGGGGAAGTAGGGGGGCTTCGATATCTGATATCTGATATCTGAGGTCTGATATCAGATATGTTCAGGATTCGCGGCGTTATCAGAAGCTCATTGCGAGCCCTGAGCTCGCAACGAATCTGGGCCATATCTGATATCAGAGCTCAGATATCAGATATCAGATATCGAACCTAGTGCGGCTCTCCGCCGCCGTCCTCCTCTCCCTCCTCCTTCTCCTCCTCGGTCCCTTCCCTCAGGATCATCTTGAAGCCTTCCTCCCCGCGGATGTTGTCGAGGTCCTTGTCGAGGCGGATCCACTCGTAGTCGTCGAACCGCAGGTCGATCGCCTCCTTGAGCGTCTTCAGCGAGAGCTCCTTCTTCCCTCGGAGCGAGTAGATGCACGAGAGGTTGTACACGAGGCGGCCGTCGTCAGGGTTCGTGGCGACGATCTTCTGGTACTCGAGCTCCGCCTGCTCCAGGTCGCCCATTCGGACGAGCACCTCGGCCAACTCGCGGCGGTAGGAGTCGTCGAACTCCGGGTTCGACTGGACCAGCGCGAGGACCTGCTCCTTCTTCGCCTCCATGTACGACTTCTCGCCGAGCTTGAAGAGCGAATACATCGCGGCGTCCGCGAGTTGCGTTCCGTTTACGTCCTCGGTCGGCTGGTCCATGAACTCCTTCAGGCGCGGGACGACCGATGTCTCGCCGCTGTCGCCGAGGGCCTCGCCGGCGAGGATGCGCAGGATCTCCTGGCGTTTGGGGTCTCGCACCGCCTGGAAGTCGTAGTCCGGGTTCGTGAACATCTCGAGGAGCACCTCGACCGCGGGCTTGCCGAGCGCGAGGACGTTCTCGAACTGGTCCTTGTAGAAGCCGAAGCCGTTGCGCGCCGTGACGCGGGTGTCGAGGCGCTTCTCGACCTCGACGCGGGTGAACTCGACCACGGCCTCCTGGACCGTGTCGGCGATCGCCGGGTTCGTCGTCCCCGCCTTCGCGAGGGCCTCGCGGCCTGCCTCCCCGAACGCGATGATCGCGTCGATCGCGGCCTTGCGGACCATCTCGTCCTCGTCGGCCAGCGTCCCGACGAGGGCGTCGAGCGTCCCCTCGCGGCGAAGCGCCCCGAGGACCTCGCAGGCGGCCGCGCGGGCCCGGTAGTCGTCGTCCTTGAGCGTCTCCACGACGCGCGGCACGGCGGCGTCCCCGAGGCGGATCAGCGCGTCCTTCGCATCCTGCCTCTCGTCGTAGTACTTCGAGCGGAGCCCCTTGATCGCCTCTTCGACGGCGGCGGGGTCCGCCTGGGCGAGGACGAGGCCGGCGAGGGCGAGCACGAGGCAGACGGCGGGGAGTCGGAGCATCGGGGGTCCTCCAGCACGCGACGGGCGACCGGGTCGGACGCCCAGGGGCAGGCACGAGTTCCGGAATTATAGGGGGCCCCGATCGCGGGTGTCAAGGCGGCCCCCGGTCCGGGAAGAGACCTCAGGATTGATCGGGTCTCCGCCCGGGTCTAGAATGCTCCAGATCCCGTCCCGGCGGAGAGGAGGCCCCCCATGATCGTGGTCCTGAAGAAGGATTGCCCGGAAGAGCAGATCCGGGGCATCGAAGGGCGCATCCGGGACATGGGATACTACACCTCCCAGATCCTGGGAACCGAGCGCTCCGTCATCGCCGTCATCGGCCCCGTCAACGCCGTGGCCCTCGACCGCAGCCTGATCGAGACGCTCCCCGGCGTCGTCGAGGTCCTCCACATCACGAAGCCGTACAAGCTCGCGAGCCGCGAGGCGAAGCACGAGAACACCCGGATCATGCTCCGCCAGCGCGTCGTCGGCGCGGACGGGATCGTCATCCTCGCCGGGCCGAGCGCGATGGAGTCCAAGGAATCGCTCGTCGGGATCGCGAAGGGCGTGCGGAAGCTGGGCGTCGGGCTCTTCCATTGCGCGGCGACCCGGTCGATCAACTCCCCCTACAGCCGCCAGGAGCTGACGGCGGACGTGCTCAAGGTCCTCTCCGAGGTCCGCGAGGAGTCCGGGGTGACCCTCATCACCGAGGTCACCACGCCCGCGGACGTGAAGGCCGTCGCGAAACACGCGGACGTCCTCCTCGTCGGGAACCGGAACATGCAGAACTTCGACCTCCTCCGCGCCGCGGGGGACCAGCCGAAGCCCGTCATCCTGAAGAGGCACATGGCGGCGACGATCGAGGAGTTCCTCGTCGCGGCGGAGTTCATCCTCTCGCGGGGGTCCAACCAGAACGTGATCCTCTGCGAGCGGGGGATCCGGACGTTCGAGAGCGACAGGTACTCGCTCGACCTCTCCGCGGTCCCGATCATCAAGGAGCTGACGCACCTGCCCGTCTTCGTCGACCCGACGAGGTCGGTCTCCGGGCGCGCCGCGCTCGCGCGCATGGCCATGTCGGCCGTGGCGGCGGGGGCCGACGGACTCCTCCTCCTGGTCCACACCGACCCGGACAAGGCGGTCCTGGACACCGTGAACACGCTCTCCCTGGACCAGTTCGCGACGCTGCTCGCCGACCTGGGCAAGCTCGCGGCGCTCATCGGACGCTCGGTCGACCTCACGGACGCCCCCGAGCACGCCGCCAGGCCAAAGCGCTAGCACGCCCTTTTTTTTGCATGGGCCGACCCCCCGGGTCCGTCCCTCCTAAGGGGAAGCCGTCTCCGGGATGGGACCTGGGGCAGGTAGGGGTTTGTCCGCGGAGGACCCCATGGTCGTGCTCAAGACCGCGAGGGAGCTCGCCCTCATCCGTGAGGCCGCCCGCGTCGCCGCCGAAGTCCAGGAGAGGCTCGCACGCGAGGCGATCTCCGCCGGCGTGTCGACCCGCGACGTGGAGCAGTTCGCCATCCACCTCATCCAGTGCCGCGGGGCGTCGTCGCACCTCGCCGGGTACCGCGGGTTCCCCGGAAGCGTCTGCATCTCCGTGAACGAGGAGGTCCTCCACGGGATCCCCGGGCACCGGAAGATCCAGGAGGGGGACGTCGTCAAGGTGATCATCGGCGTGGTCAAGAACGGCTTCCACGCGCACAAGACCGCGACGTACGCCGTCTCCCCCGCCGGGGACGAGGCGCAGCGGCTCGTCGCGACGACCCGCAGGGCGCTTGCCGTCGCGGCCGACGCGGCGCGCGCCGGGAACCGCGTGTCGCACATCAGCGAGGCGATCCAGGCGACCGCCGCGCAGGAGGGGTTCGCCGTGATCCGCCGCTTCGGCGGCCACGGGATCGGCGCGAGCGCCCACGAGGAGCCCTTCATCCCGAACTTCGTCTCCGCGAACGGCCAGAACGACCTCGTCCTCGCGCCGGGGATGGTCTTCACGATCGAGCCGATGCTGACCGCGGGAGCGAGCGACGTGCGGATCCGCGAGGACGGCTGGACCGTCGTCACGGCCGACGGAAGCCTTGCGGCCCACTGCGAGCACACGATCGCCGTCACGGAGAACGGGGCTGAGGTGCTGACCGCCGATCTTTCCGTCGACCGGATCCCGAAGGAAGGCTAGGGAGAAGGCTCAAGACACAATGAGCAAGTTTCATTGAACCTTCAAGTGTTGGGACTTCGATGAAACTTGCGCATTGAGTCTTGGGACTTGTTCTCGCGTCACCTGCCCTGGCCCGCGCGACGGGCGGCGCCCGCACAGCCGCCCCTATTCCAGGAGGAGGGGAATCCCCTCCCACGGCTCGATGCGCGCCGCCTCGAACGCCGCGCCCATCGGGCAGACCAGCTCGCCCACGGGACGCCACGGGATGGCGGCGAACGGGCGCCTCTCGATCAGCACGCGCGCCGACCCGACCTCGGTGTTCGCGCAGTGGATCTGCTCCCCCTGCGGGCCCGTGTAGCGGACCTGCGCCATCTGCTCGGCCTTCGCCGAGAACTCCACGTGGAGCCTCCAGCGGCCGGAGTCGTCGAGGATCCGCCATCGCCAGGGGGCGAACTCGGTGACCGCGCCCAGGGCCTGGAGCGCCCCCGTCAGGCGGACCTCGCGGCCGCCCGTGCGCAGGACCACCGTGGTCAGGGGAGGGGAGAGGCCGCCGAGGACGCGGACCCGCGCCGAGAGGGCCTCCAGCGACGCCCCCTCCTCGGCGAAGGCGTTGACGTGGCCCCAGTGCCATCCGGGGCCGTATCGACGGCCCCACAGGTGGGCCTGGTTGCCGCGCCAACCGGCGAGGGGGATGGTCTCGCCGTCGAGCGTCAGCGTCCCGTCGACCCGGAGGTCGGGGTTGGGGCAGACGAAGACCGTCTTCGCGAGCCCGAGGGCCCGGAAGAGGCCGGGGATCGGGGAGTAGCCTTTCGTGTTGGGGGTGAAGCGGAGGTCCCACTCCGCGCGGCGGCCTCCGTGCTCCGCCGCGCCGCGCGCCGAGGCCGCCTGGAGGCGGTGCCCGGCGATCTCGACGTGCGCGTCTCCGGGGAAGGAGAGCGCGGCCAGGGGGTGGACCTGCTTGAGGGCGACCGGGGGATGATCCGGCCGGAAGAGCGTGCACCAGAGCGCCGCGCACTCGTACGGCTGGCCGGGCTCGTCGGGGACGCACAGGGTGTAGCGGACCCACAGGCCGCGGCCCGTCGGCGGATCGGCCATCGTGAGGTACCAGACCTCGTAGTGGCCTCGCTTCGTCCCGTTCCAGCGGTGTCGGTTCATGAGCCTAGAAGTCGTACTGGATGCCAGCGATGACGACGTCCTGGGAGACCTTGTACTCGCTGTTGCGGTAGTCGAGGCCGAGCGGCCAGTGGTCCTTCGCGCGGATCTGGTTCTCGAAGGCGTGCTCGTACGCCAGATCGAAGACCATGTTCGGCGCCAGTCGGTAGCTGAACCCCGCCGCGATGCTCAACTCCGTGATCGCCGGGAAGATTACCAAGTACGTGCTCGGCGGGATGATGTTTTTCCCATAGTTGATCCCGCAGCGCAAGGTGAGGTCGTTGTCCCACCGGTGCTCGATCCCGCCCGAGAAGACCCACTGGTCCTTCCACTTGAGCGGCATTTCCGCGTGGATGCTCGTCCCGCCCACGAGGAGCGGCAGCTCCGCGCTGTTCAGCTCCTCGATGTCCGCGGTGAACTTCTGGAAGGTCTGCGACCAGTGGTGCCACTTCAGATCGCCGGCGATGAGCCAGTCGCGGTTCGGCCGGTAGGCGAACCCCAGGCCCGCGCGCTCCGGGAAGTTGAAGTCGCGGATGATGACCCGCCCGTCGGACTCGATCGGCGACAGGATCGGGTTCCCCGTGAAGCCCGACAGGAACCCGCGGATGATCGCCTCGAACAGGTTGGGGAAGGGGAAGTCGGGGAGGTTCTGGATCTCGCGGTCGAAGTCGAGGTGGACGTCCCCCTCGAAGTCCTGCATGTAGGTGCGCGAGGCGTACCACGCGCCGAACGACCACTCGTCGACCGGGTGCCAGAGCGCGCCGAAGCGGAACCCCCAGCCCCACGCGGTGGCCTTCTCGATCTTCGTGACCCCGTTGACCTCGTCCCTTCCGTCGCCGAAGAGGTCCTGGATCAGGCGGAAGGACTCGCCAAAGTTCACGAAAGCGGGAAGCCCCGGGATGTTGGGCCCCCCGAGGATTCCGACGTCCTGGGAGAAGGGCATGTCGAGGTCGATCTGGCCGTAGTTCAGGTTGACGGCGGCGCCGACGGAGAAGGTCTTGTCGAACTCGTACGCCACGGTCGGGGCGAGGGAGAGGAGGGCGAAGCCGGTCCGGTGGGTCACGCCGTTCGGGAAGCCGGGGGGCCCGTAGTTGCGGGTCTTGATCTCGTGGAAGTCCGCGCCGGCTCCCCCCTGGGTGAAGATCCCCGCACCGAATCGCCAGGGGGAGGGGATGGCCGGCTCGAACTTCTTCCACATCGACTCGTCCTCGCCCTCCTCGTCGTCGAAGCCCATGAGCTCCGCCTCGCTGAACGTCATCGTCTCCGCGCGGTTGGCGTCGAAGAAGTCCGGCGAGAAGACGATGCCGCCGTTGGTGATGGGGAAGAAGCGGTTCACGTTCCCGGCGTCGGCGTTCTCGGGGTCCCGGTACAGGGCGTCGACGTGGAAGAGGCCGAACGAGGTGTCCGCGTGGAGGCCGTAGAGCTGGGTGATCCCGGCGGGGTTGGTGTTCATGGCGTAGGCGTCGTCGCAGATCGCCGCGTCGACGCCCGCGCGCCCCGCCGCGCGCGAGCCGCCGGCCACGGGAAAGACCCCATTCGAGGCCCAGAGCGGGGACAGCGCCCCCCCGGCCACGAGCTGGATCAACATCGAGAGCAGCGCGACCAGCGCGCCGGCCCGACGCCTCACGAACGGCTTCTCCCCGACGGAACGGGGATCGGGTGGACCGCCTCCCTGCGGATGGATCATCCTTGTGGAGGGAATCTCGCTTGCGGCGCCCCGGTGGGCCTCCCCCCGTCGCTCTTCCCCGATCGCACCCCGCGCGGAGCATCCCCTCTCCGCGGCAGGGTGTCCCCTATTCCGTTCCTATATCGGCGAAACGTGCCGCCGTTCTTGCGCCCAAGTCGCAGGTTGACGGCTCCACGCGCCCCCGATAGAATCCGCCCTTCGGGCAGGAGGAGAGGCACAACACGACCACACCCATGCCCGAGCCAACCACAACGAATGCGAGTCGCCCCGGGGAGTTCGCCGAGAAGGTGAAATCCCTCCTGGAGCTCGGCGAGCTCATCAAGGGCGCCGACCCCAAGACGCGCGACCTCCTCCGCGAGAAGGAGCGCGACCTCAAGCACCAGATCAACTCCCTCTACTGGCAGGTCGTCTTCGACCGCGTCGCCCAGCGGATCCAGGAGAAGCCCACCGAGAAGCTCGCCTTCGGCGACGCCGACCGCACTTTGATCAACTTCGGGTGGATCGACGAGCGCCTCTTCCCGCGCGAGCAGGTCGTCGAGGAGCCCACGCCTGCCGACGCCCCGTTCCGCGTCCTCTACATCACCGAGTGGCTCGCCGAGGAGGAGGGACGCTTCCTCGAGCTGGAGAACCGCACGAAGCTGGACACCAAGGCCCGGACCATCGGCGGCGAGGTCTCCTCGTGCGAGGAGCAGATGCGCGAGTGCCTGATGTCGCGCGACCAGGTCATCGCGGGCGCGGCACGCCGCCAGGACCTGCTGCAGTTCTACACCGAGCTGGAGCAGCACCGGGTCCGCGTCCACCAGCTCGAGCGGACCCGGCGCCTGAGGAGCCTCACGCGGGAGGAGGTCGGCGAGCTCGGCGAGTCGGTCCGCCAGGTCTCGCGCCTCGGGCCGATGATCCAGGCGGCGCTCAAGACGGAGGAGTCGATCCGGGAGGACCTGGAGCGGATCCACGAGCAGATCTTCTCCCTCCACCGCCGGAGGATCGACCTCGACGACCGGCACAAGACGTCCCGCACCGACCTGGCGAAGGCGGACGACCTCTACCAGCTCCGCCTCTCCGAGCGGCGCCAGTACATGCAGGAGAAGCTGGTCGAAATCCGCGAGGACATCAAGCTCTGCGCGAAGTGGGCCCGCACGGAGGCGCATTCGTGCCTCTTCGGCCCATCGAAGCTGAATACGAAGAAGGACGTCGTCGAGACCGTCTACTCGATCGAGGACTTCGATCCGACGCTCTTCGAGAACCGCCGGGTGGAGAAGGGCGGGAGGCCCACGTTCGTGATCACGCCCGGGGTGGGGCACGGGTCGTACGACTTCCGGTCGAACACGATCGTCCTGCCGCTGATCTCCCCGCGGGACCGCCTGGAGTCGGTCGCGTACTCCATCGCGCTCTACCGGCGGGACCTCGACAAGGTGGCGAACGACGGGAAGCTGTGGGAGAGCTTCTTCTCGGACCAGGTCTGGCGGGGGATCAAGGACCGCGAGAAGCCGACGAGGTTCCCGAAGCAGATGGAGGAGTTCGTCACCGACTACGTCCTCTGGGTCACGCGCGAGGCGAAGGGGATGATGGTGCTCGACAGCGAGATCCGCCGCTGGTTCGAGCAGAACATCGCGCCTGACAAGCGCGCGCCGATGGTCCCGCGCGACCTCCGCGCGGTGCGTCCGGCCGACCGCATTACGAAGGCGCAGGACCTGAGGAAGGACGCGAGCGCCGCGGGCGCCTACCGGATCGGCGTCCTCGCCTGGCAGAGCGGGCGCCTGGGCGACGCGCACGGCTGGTTCTCGAAGGCGGCGGCGCTGGACCCCGAGAGCCTGGAGATCCTCTGGGCGATGGGGGTGCTCCACGTCCTGCCGGACCAGGACCTGAAGACGGGGGAGGCGGGAGCGCTGAAGGGGATCTCCCTCCGCGATCGCCTCGCGAAGGCCAAGGAGTCGATGGACAGGTTCGTGAAGCTCTCCAAGCCGTCCTGGTGGCTGCTCAAGGCCCAGGACCACCTCCGCAAGATCAACGAGCTTCAGGGCCAGATGGCCCGCTGACCGCCTCCCCGCCCTCCTCGATCGCGTCGCCGACGCGGATCCGCCCCTCGCGCACGACCTCGGCGCGGAGGCCGCCTCGGTGGATGAGGGCCTTCTTCAGGCCGGGGCGCGTGAGCCCCTCGAGGTAGTCGCACGGCTCGCAGAGCCTCACCCCGCGGAGGAGCGCCTCGCCGACGCGGAATGTGCGGCCCACGAGGTGGTTGAGCGGCGCGCCCCTCGTGACGAGGTTGCGCCGGGTCTCGTCGGGGGACAGTTCGATGTGGTAGTCGCGCGTAGCCGCCTCGATCGCCTCCGACTCGATGAGGGTCACCTCCCGGCCGCCGCCGGGCTTCGCCGAGTAGGTCCCCTTCCGTTCGAAGTAGCGGTCCCCCTCGAGCCCCCGTCCCACGACCGCGCGCGTCTCGGACGCCGCCGAGAGCCTCGCGCCCTTCTCCGCGGCGAGGAAGATCCCGACGATCTCGCCCTTCCACTGCATGCGACGTATCATAGCGCGGGAGCGCGCAGCCGGCCATACACCTGCGACTACCTCGGTCGGCCGTGACGGTCTTCGTGGGGGGCGATTCGATGAATTGGCCACGGTACTTGCTTGGGATGCTGGCGACGCTCGGCGCCATCGTCCTCGCCATCGAGCTCGAGGGGAGCATCGTCTGGTTGTGGTCGCCTTCGGCGTACCTGACCATCATCGGGGGAACTGCCGGGCTGCTCGTCGCCACCTTTCCGACCAGGCAGTTGCTAGGCGGCCTCCAGGTTGCCGTGAGGCGACTGGAGGACACCACCCCCGAGGAGAGGGCCCTCTCCCTCGTCGTCCTGTCAGCGGCGATGCGCTATCCGTGTGGACTGGGCGCGACATTCTGTCTAATCTGCTTCGTCAGCATGCTGCGCAACCTCTCCGATCCCGCCCAGGTGGGCCCGGCGATGGCGAACTCGTTCGTTGGCGCCTTCTTCGCCCTCCTCGTCGCGGAGCTACTTGTCGCACCGCTCTGGTTTCGCGTGGCAGCCGCACAGGGGACCCCTTCCTCGAACCAAGCCCCCGCCCGACCGCCCATCCCCGTGGTGCTGCCCGCCGTCGTCGTGCTTTGCATTCTCCCTTGGCTCCTGTTGTGGGTCGCACTCGACTAGCGCGGACCCGACACTGAGGCGCGGGATCCTGTCCGCGCGCCTGGGGCACGCCCCGGGGCGCGACGCCAGCGGCGCACGAGGTCGTCGCTACCTGGGGTACTCGGGTTGCGCGCGAGTCCACCACTCGCGGGCCTTGGCAAGGCGCTCCTCGAAGGTCGTGCCGTCGAAGCGCTCGCCCGTGGCCTGCTCCAGGGCGAGCAGGGCCCCCTCGCGCACCTCGCGACCCGCGGGGACCGGGACCGAGGGACGGAGCAGCCGCACGGAGATCGTCTCCGTGAGGGACCGGACCGCCGCGTCGTCGGAGACGGCCTTGGCCATGGCGCTGTCGTCGAGAAGGCCCACGATCGTCGAGACCGCCGGCCGGTGGCGCAACCGCCCGAGCGCACGCGCCGTCTCGTAGCGGACACCCGCGTCCGTGTCCGCCAGGAGCGGCATCAGGTTCGGGATCGCCGTGTCCTGCCCGAGCGCGCCCAGCGCCTCCGCCCCCGCGCGCCTCATGCGCGGGTCGGAGTCGGCCAGGAGCTGCGAGATCGAGTTCTGGAGCGACGTCTCTCCGCAGCGCCCCGCCGCGACGAACACCGCCTGGCGCACGTCCGGATCCGGGTCGCGGATCGCGTCGATCGGGAAGCCGTCCGGGAAGCGCCCGATCCGCCCGAGCGCCTCGTAGGCCCGCGCGCGGGCCTGCGGGTCGGGCGATGCGGTGTCCTTCGCGATCTCCGCCGAACTCTCTCCATCCCTCAGGAGCCCCAGCGTCGCCACCGCGAGGTCCCTCATCCCCACGTCCGCGAGGAAGGGACGGATCCGCGGGGCGGCCTCCGAGACGCCGAGCAGTCCCGCCGCCAGCACGCCAAGGACCTCGTTGTCGGGGTCCTCCACGAACTTCACAATCCCCGCGCCGGAGACGGGGGCGCGGAACAGGATGGCCGCCTCGAGCGCCGCGACGCGCACGTTCGCAGAGACGTCTGCGATCAGGTCCGAGAGCATCGGCGCGCAGCCGCCATCGCGGGCTGTCATCCACGCCTCGATCACCCGACGCCGCGCGGAGTCGCCATCGGCGTTGAGGATGGCGATCTCCGCGGCGTATTTCACCTGGACCTCGATCGGGAGCTCCCGCTTCCAGGCGAACGCGCGAAGCACCAGTCTCGCCCATTGGACGCCCCGTCCCGCGGCGTCCTGGAGCAACGGCTCGATCTCGGGGCCCAGCTCCACCAGGTCTCGCGCGGCGCGCGCGCGGACGTACTCGTCCCCGCTCTGGAGATCGGCGACCAGCTCCCCCGCGCGCTTCGCCACGTCCGCCGGCAGCCCCGTCGGGCTCGGCGTGGGGTTCCGGGGCCCAGGGTTCCGTGGGGTGGGGGAGACGGGACCGCCATTCCCCGTCGGCGTGCCGACTCCGGGCCCCTCGACGAATCGCATGTTCGACTCGCCCTGGCCGTTCGTCACGCCCGTGTCCTCGGCCGTGCGGCCGAAGAACCACCACGCGCCAAAACCGCCCGCCGCCAGCACGACCGCGCCGCCCGCGGCGAGGATCACCTTCCGCGCGCCCCCGCCCTCGACCGCGGGTACCAGGCACTGCACGCCGCACATCGGGCAGAATTCCCTCTGCCCCGCCTGCGACGCCGCGACGGAGAAGGCCCGACCGCACGAGCACTGCACCCGGATCTGCATCGGCCGCCTCCCGCGCGGATTCTATACGCCTCCCCCGCCGGACGCAATCGCGCTCTTCCCCAGCGATGCGTCCCACCTTGATCATCGACCTCGGAGCGGAATCAGGGGCCGCGGAATCCGAAGTCCGTTCACAACAGTGAATTGGCTCACAGTAGTGCATTTCGTGTCCGAATCGGGGGGGTGACCGGACTCCGAACGAATTGGGGTTACCCGACGTAACCGGATTCCCTTGAGACCTGAAGTGTTCGGATCATGTACACACGCAAGCCGTTCTCCGGTAAGTCGTAATGTCTGGAGTATTCCGGCCCATGGCACGCCCGTTGCTCCCTAGGGTCCCCAGCACCACCAGATCATAGTTGTAAGCGAGATCCTGAATGCGAGCGTTTGGTCTCCTCCTCGTCCTCGGGCTTGTCATGGCCGTGGGAGTTTCTCTCGTTGGAGTCGGCTCCGTCGAGGTGAAGTCTCCCGTCCGCACGCCCGAGTCCAGCCTCCCGTCCGTGAAGGACCTCCTCCAGAACCACGGCCACCAGCACGCCACGGCGACGCCCGAGATCCCCGGCCTCATTCCGGGCGGAGCGCACCAGGTCGTCCGAGTCGGCGAGGCAGGCCTCTACGAGGCCGTTGCGGGCCAGGTCGTGGTTCGGGTGAAGGCAGACGGCGCAGCGGGCCTCCGCCAGGTCAGCGAGGTCGCCTCCCGCCACGGCCTCGACGTCGTGATGACGAACCTCCCCGGTTTCTTCCTCCTCCGCGACAACGACCGCAAGGACCTCGCGACGACGATCGAGGCCCTGAAGAACGAGACCATCTTCTCCTCGATCGAGCCTGACTACGTCGCGCTCGTCGCGGGCAACGGGTGCTGCCACTCGCCGTTCCACACCGCGGCCGACGGCGACCTGACCGACCACAACGCGACGGCGTTCGCCGCGATGCGCGTCGCCGAGGCGTGCGAGCATGGCGCGGGCGCCTCCACGGTCTGCGTGGCGGTGCTCGACACGGGCGTCGACCTCGACCACCCGGACCTCCACGCGAGCCTCGACGCAGGGTACGACTTCGTGAACAGCGATAGCGACCCCGACGACGACACGGGCCACGGCACCGCGATGGCCGGCCTCGTCGCCGCGGACGGCGCGAACGGTCAGGGGATCACCGGGGTGGCCCAGGGCGTGCGAATCCTCCCCGTGAAAGTCGCCGACAGTCACGGCCGCGCGAGCCTCTCCGACGTGGCGCAGGGGATCCAGTACGCCATCGGGCGGGGCGCCCGCGTCATCCTCCTCTCGCTCGGCGCCCGCCAGGGCTCCGACGCCCTCGCCGCCGCCGTCGAGAACGCGATCGGGAACGGCGCCGTGATCGTCGCCTCCGCGGGGAACGAGAACGTCCACGACACCCTGTACCCCGCGGCCTACTCGGGCGTCCTCTCCGTCGTCGGATCGAGCAAGGACGGCAACGGCCTCGCGCTCTCCACGGCGCTTGGGCGCAAGAGCGACGTCGCCGCGCCGGCCGAGGGCCTCCTTTCCTGCTGCCCGAACGGCTGGTACCGCGAGGTGAGCGGCACGTCGGCCTCCGCGGCCCTCGTCGCGGGCGCAGCGGCCCTCGTCGCCTCACGGAACCCGAACCTGGGCGGAGGCGCGATCGCCGGGCTGCTCCGCAGGAGCCGTCGCGAGATTCCCCTCGTCGAGTCGCACGGCGCGTGGTTCGACTTCGGCACGCTCGACCTCGCCGACGCGGTCGCCCGCGCGGTGTCGGGCCAGGCGGACCCGGCCGTCGCGCGCGTCTCCTGCGTGCCGCGCGAGCCCCTTCCGGGCCAGGCGGCCCACCTGGAGATCGTCGTCGAGAACCGCGGCGCCTCGGCGGCCGACGTGCTCCTCTCCACGGGCGGTGCGATGATGGGAGCGGGCGACGCGCAGTCCCTGACGCTCGCGGCGGGGGAGAGGCAGACGGTCGTCGTCCCCGTTGACGGGCCGGGCTCGTACGCGGTGAGCCTCTCCTCTTCGTCCAACCTGGAGACGACGAACGACGCCGCGACCATCGAGGTCAAGTCGGCGCAGAAGGTCTTCGCGCAGTTCGAGGTCCTCGACGTGAGGGCCTCGCAGGCCGCGGGGTCGGTGACGTTCGATGTCTTCGTGCGGAACGTCGGGAACGCGGCGGGCACGGTCTCCTTCGCGGCGACGGTCGAGGGCGACGCCCTCGGCGGCCACTCGCTCACGCTCGGCGCGGGCGAGGCGGGCGTCGCGCAGTTCGCCTGGGGCGTTCCCCAGACGGTGCCCGAGGGGATCCTGACCTTCACGGCCGACGGCGGCGTGGTCGCGGCGATCCACCAGTTCATCGTGGCGAGGACGCCGAACCAGGCGGTGACTCAGTACCAGCAGAGTGGCGACATCGACCTCGACGGCGACGCCCCCTTCCGCGTCGACCCGAACAAGCCGTACGTCCCGGTCATGGTGTTCGTCGCGGACAAGGGGTCGAGCGACACGACGACGGCCCTGTGGCTCGACAGCACGGTGATGACGCTGAAGTCGGACCCCGCGGACTCGGCGCCGGGGACGACGCTCTACGCGGACACCTACACCGGCCAGCCGACCGTGACGCCGTCGGGGCTCGTCATCGTCGACGAGGACGGGCTGACGGTGCTGCGGAACGGGCAGCCCGAGACGAACCTCTTCGCGGACCAGCCGCTCACGGTCAGCGGCCGCCACCACATCCTCCGCGTCCCGCGCGCGGCCTTCGGCGTGGCGGCGCAGCCGAGCATGCCGATCAAGAGGTACCTCGATATCGTCGCGAACTGGTCGTACCGGCGCCTGATCGGCGGCCAGTGGTCGATCGTCCGGTCCGGCACGCAGCGCACCGTGGTCTGCATCCGCTTCTCGAACCGCGTGTGGCCGAGGCTCGCCGGCGAGGGGCACCTGTACGACGCCCACCTGCACACGATGTCCGAGTGGTACCAGACCGACGTGCTCGAGACGTTCGCGCCGATGAAGGCGTACGGCTGCCCGCTGCAGATGCTGGGCGAGTGCGCCTATGCCCAGGGGATGATCGACAGCGTCTCCGACTGGAACGGCAGCGTGGCGACGACGGACCACAACTGCTTCTACAGCGCGATGACGGACGCCCGGGGCGGCGTCGACCGCGACAGCGTGCTCCGCCGCCCGCCCTTCGGGCCGTCCTCGCCGGCGCGGAGCATCGACCAGAACACCGGGCTGGTGACCCCCGAGTTCGAGCGGATGCGCCAGCTCTACGGCGACGCCGCCGGGGAGGAAGTCGGCTTCGCCCAGAACATCTGGTACAGCGGCTTCCCGGTGCCGATTGGCGCGCACATGCTGGCCTACCGCGGCACGCACGTCGAGGGGATGTGGCACGGCGGGAGCGTCGTGAGCGAGTTCCTCGGCGAAGGGGCCCCGCTCGAGCTCGACACGGTGCTCCGCGACTTCGCCAGCACGAACGCGGCGGAGAACGCCGACGCCTTCTGCTACGCCGCGCATCCGTACAGCGGGCAGGGGTGGGAGGATGCCACGGTCGACGCGACGATCGGCGTCGGCGCCTTCCAGCGGACGCGCCAGTACGTCAGCTCGTTCGGGAACGAGTTCATCTTCAAGGGGTTCCAGCTCTACAACGGCCGGTCGACGCGGGGCATCCCGCAGGACCAGATCGACTTCGCGAACCTGAATCCCTGGGCGAACCCGAACTTCGCGAACGGCTCCTCGAACTCCGACTCCGACCTGCAGATCACGATGACCAAGTACCACGGCTACCTGTCGAAGACGCTCGCGTACTCATTCAACGGCGCGGAGGGGGATCGCTTCATCCACAAGGTGTACGTGATGGGCGGGACCGATGCGCACGGCGACTTCAACTTCAGCACGGGACGGCTCGCGGCGCTGCTGGACCTCAACGCGACCTACGTGGTGAACGACTCCGCGTTCGGGAACTGCCTGTCGTACGTGCTGTCGGACGGAAAGCCCGGCGCGACCCCGCGGGAGCGGTGGATGAACGCGCTGGCGGACGGGAACCTCGTCATCACGGACGGCCCGGTGGCGAGCTTCGAGATGGACTCGGACGGGAAGTGGGATGGGCAGAACCTGAGGTGGCACGACGGCACGACGACGTTCGAGGACTCGGACGGGCAGATGGGCGGAGGCGGGAGCGGGTTCGACGGGCAGAGGACGATGCTGGTCCGCCGCGGCGCGACGGGCAGCATGTTCCGCTACCGCTGGTCGTCGTCCGAGGAGTTCGGCACGAACGGCGGCGCGGTCTCCTCCATCCACATCTACAAGGATGAGGCCGGCAGGCCGAACCCGACGTTCACGCGCTCGTATGGGGCCAAGACGATCGAGCAGACCCGCGCGGTGGGGCGCCTGGCGCCGCTCGCTCCGGGGCAGGACCGGTTCGAGGTCATCAACGCCTCCGAAGAGGGAACGGTCACGAAGGTGTCCGCGTTCCAGATCGCGGCGTACACGGGCGGCGACCCCGACGTGGCGAACCTGGGACCCGACGAGGGGCGCTGCTACACGAACCCCGTCTGGGCGGCGCCGGTGGACATCGTGACGACGATCGCCCCGGGAGCGGTCCAGGCCGGCGGGATCCAGCCGGGCGGCCTGACGGTCGAGCTACGCTTCGACCTGACGATGAGCCCCGACGCGCTGGTCGTCGAGGTGAAGCAGCTCGACTCGGCGGGGAACTCGACCTCGGGCCAGACGCAGGGGACGACGCTCTCCGGCGGGACCTGGTCGGGGGCGAACTTCACCAACAACTGCGTCTACCGGGTGTCGAACGCCACGGTCGTGCCGCTGTCGGCCTCCACGGCGTATCCGTCCGCGGGCCTGGCGACGTACGTCGTCTTCACGAGGACGAGGCCGCGCGACATGAACGGCAACCAGATGAACACGGTCGCGGGCACGGTGACGACGGAGATGCCCGGGCAGGGGAACCCGACCGCGCCGAACTTCGTGAGCACACCGAACCTCAGCGCGATGGTCGGCGAGCCCTACAGCTATGACGCGGACGACAGGGTCCAGGCGTTCGGATCGACGCCGATGACGTTCAGCCTTCCGACGGCGCCCGCGGGGATGACGGTCGACCCGCTCGGCTTCGTCCGCTGGACGCCGGCGACGACCGGGATGTTCTGGGTCGGGATCCGCGCGACGAACGCGGTGGGGACCGACGACCAGATGTTCCTGATCACGGTGAGCCCGAACACGAACCCGCCGAGCGTCCCGACGCTCACGGCGCCCGCGGACGGCTCCCGCACGACGGGGAACGCCGTGACGATGTCGTGGAGCGCTTCGAGCGGCCCCGGCCCGATCACCTACTCCTGGGCGGTGGCCGCGAGCGGGACGCCGAACTACGACACGAACTTCGTCTTCCGCGGGCAGACGACCGGGACGACGGCGGGACCGATTGCAACCGTGGACGGGACGAGCTACGTATGGAACGTGCGCGCCTCGAACGCGAACGGGACGAGGACGAGCGCGACGCGGAGCTTCCGTGAGAACGCGATGGCGACCGTCCCCGCGGCCGCGGCGATGCCTCCCGACGGGGCGAGCCGCCCGTCGGTCGCGGACCAGACGGTCTCCTGGACCGGCGGGACGGACGCCGACGGCGACACGATCACCTACTACTGGCAGGTCGGCACGACGAACCCGCCGGCCGACCCGCTGACGGCCTCCGGGGCGACGGGCGGGACGGTCTCCACGGCGTTCGCGACGGCGGGGGGCGTGTCGTACTACTGGCGCGTGGCCTCGTTCGACGGGAACGAGATGAGCGCGTGGTCGACGGTCTTCCGGTTCGACACGTGGAACGCGGCGCCCGGGCGCCAGGCGTCGATCGCGGTCGGCCTGGGCGACGCGGGCAACAACGGATACCTCACCGTGTTGGGCGGGCAGGCGCAACGCTTCGGTGTGCCGCAGTGGAAGCAGCTTCCGTGGGTCGCCTACAACGCGGCGAACGGCGAGACGAGGGTGGCCGCGGGAGACGTCGACGGGGACGGCCGCGACGAGCTGGTCGTCGGACTCGGGCGCTACACGGCCAACGGCGGCTATGCGGTCGTTTTCGACGACGCGACGACCGGATACGCGACGATGCGGTGGATCCGGGTGCCCGATGTCGCCTACAACGCGGCGAACGGTGAGACCTGGCCGGCCTGCGGCGACCTGGACGGCGACGGCCGCGACGAGGTGGTCCTCGGCGTCGGCGCGTCGAGCGTCTCGGGGGGCCGCTTCTTCGTGTTCGACGACGCCCGCGCGAACTTCGCGTACCGGTCGACCCAGACGGTCGCCTGGAGCGCGTACAACGCGGCGCGAGGCGAGACGAGGCCGGCGTGCGGCGACTACGACGGTGACGGGCTCGACGAGGTCGCGATCGGATTCGGGCGGTACCCGCAGGCGGGCGGCTGGATCTCGCTGTACGACGACCTGGCGCGCGGGCTCGCGCCGATCCGCTGGGTGCGCGTGCAGTTCACGGCGTACAACTCGGCGAACGGCGAGACGTGGCCGCTGCTGGTCGACATGGACGGGAACGGCACGGCGGAGGTCGTGGCGGGGCTCGGGCGGTACACGGCGAACGGCGGTTGGGTGTCGATCGGCGTCGGCCCGACGTCGTACGCGGGGCCGCGCTGGGTCCGGGTTCCGAATCCGACGTACAACGCGGCGAACGGCGAGACGCGCCCGACGGCGGCCGACTTCGACGGCGACGGCCTCGCGGAGATCGCCGTGGGCCTCGGCACGGGCGGCGGCGGATCGATCGCCGTGTTCAACGATGCGCAGAACTCCTGCGCGTTCATCCAGTGGGCGCGCGTGCCGTGGACGGTCTACAACACCGCGAATGGCGAGACGCGTCCCGCGGGCGGCTTCTACCGGTAGCCGCTTCCAGACGATTCGAGCAGACAGACGGGCGGTCCGATGGGGCCGCCCGTTTTCGCTTGGATCAGCTTGGGAAGCGGGGTACACAGTCCGGTTGTGTTTTTCACCACGGAGGAACGGAGGCACGGAGATGGGATTCAGGCTCCGATGCGCCTGTTCAACGCAGCGGCCGCCGCCCCCGAGGAGGCCGCCCGGCGCAGCGCGCCGGGCCGCGGGGGCGGGCAGGGCGGGGCAGCGGGTTTGGGGTTAGAGGGCAGGC
>CAZYRM010000005.1:0-68933 GCA_964649705.1 uncultured Planctomycetia bacterium | reverse complement strand
CCCGCGGGGCGCGCCTCCTCGGGGGCGGCGGCCGCCGAGTGGTACGAACCCCATCGATGCGTCCGACCACACCTCCGTGCGTCCTCTGTGGTGAACGCACCGTCGTTGCACTCACCAGGCCTCGAACATGCCTGATAAGCGCGTAGCCTTGGATCGTGCCCTGGACGGCATCCGCGACGGGTGCACGCTCGGCGTCGGCGGGATGACGCTCTATCGTCGCCCCATGCGCCTCGTCCTCGAGCTCATTCGCCGCGAGCCCCGGGACCTGACGCTCCTCGCCTTCACCGCCGGGCTCGAGTGCGACCTCCTCGTGGGGACCGGGTGCATCGCCCGGACGCGGACCTGCTACTTCGGGTTGGAGGCCTTCGGCCTGGCGCCGATGTTCACCGCCCTCGCAACCGCGGGAAACCTCCAGGTCGTCGAGGAGACCGAGGGCACCCTCGCCGCCGGCCTGCGAGCGAGCCTCGCGGGCGTCGGCTTCATGCCCGTCCGCGGCATCCGCGGCACCGACTTCATGAAGGCGCGGCCCGACCTGAAGACCGTGGCCTGCCCGTACACGGGCGAGGAGCTCCTCGCCGTCCCCGCCATCCGTCCAGATGTCGCGCTGATCCACGCCGTCCAGTGCGACCCCGAGGGGAACGCCGTCCTCGTCGGGAACCTGGGAGTTGACCTCGAGCTCGCCGCCCTGGCCGACCTGACCATCGTGAGCGCCGAGGAGGTCGTCCCCACGGAGAAGCTCCCCGAGCGAGGCGTGAACTTGATCGGCCTCGCCGTCGACCGAGTCGTCGAGGCCCCGCACGGCGCGTGGCCGACCTCCTGCTACCCCAAGTACCCATTCGACGGGGAGGCCCTCCTCAGGTACGGGAAGGCCTGCCGCGACCAGGAGTTCTTCGAGCTGGTGAAGGAATGGCAGACGTCCGGTCGCTCGTGAAGGGGATGGTCGTTGACCCCGTCTCGACCGTCCCGCTCGCCGTCGCGCGGGAGGGGTGGCGCGAGCCGCTCGCGATCTTCGTCGGCGTCCACCTCCTCGAGGCCGCCCTCACCGGTGCGATGTTCTACCGGTGGCACCAGGAGATCCGTGGCGCCCTGAGGTCGCTCGGGTACTGGTACGTCCCCGGAGTCGCCTCCCTGTTCACCGCGCTCGCCAACCCCCTTGTCAGCGGGTTCGCCTTCCTCGTCGGGATGGCCGCCTACTGGTGCCTCCTCATCGGCATCCCGACTCTCGCCTGCCGCTGGCTCTTCGGCGTGCGCGGGAGGCCGCTCCTCGTCTTGAGGACGTACGGGTACGCCGTCGTGCTCGACCTGCTGTGGGCCTTCGGAATGGTCCTCGGCGTGCTCTCTCCGATGGGCGTCCCGATGTGGGCGATGTTCGGCGTGCTCGCGACCGTCTGGCAGGTCGGGATCTTCGCGGACGTCATCCGTCATGCCTACGGGCTGACGCCGTCGCAGGCCTTCCAGGCCGTCGTGATCGGCCTGGTGGGCGTGTTCTTCCCCGCGGTCTGCCTCGGCGAGTTCCTCTTCTGCGTCATGGCGAGGTGAGATGGAGACCTGCACTCCCGCGGAAGTGATGATCGGCGCGATGGCGCGCGAGGTCGTGGACGGGGAGCTCCTCGCCCAGGGGATCGCCACGCCGCTCGTCGCGTGCGCCTACCAGCTCGCCAAGCGCACGCACGCGCCGAACTGCTACATCGCGTACGCGATCGGGAACTGCGTCTCGCTCCGCACGGGGCGAATCGAGCTGTCCACCGTGGAGCGCCTGACGCTCGGCGGGGCGCTGTCGGTCTTCGGGTTTGCCACCGCGGCGTGCGAGATCCTCCCGCTCCTCGCGCCGCGGGAGTTCTTCCGTCCGGCCCAGGTCGACCCGCACGGGTGGTTCAACAACGTCTGCCTGGGTCCGTATGAGCGCCCGATGCTCCGCCTCCCCGGGGTCGGCGGGATCCCCGAGGTGACCTCCCACGGCGAGCGCGTCTACCTCTACGTCCCGAGGCACACGAAGGACGTCTTCGTCCCCGAGATCTCGTTCCGGAGCGGGGTCGGCGCCGGGGCGCCCTGGGAGACGGAGGCCCGCCATCGCGCCGGGATCACCGGCCCGGGCGTGCGGAAGGTGATCACCGACATCTGCGTCTTCGACGTCGAGGGCGGCTGGCTCCGCGTCGCGAGCGTCCACCCGGGGAGGACCCTGGACGAAGTGAGCGCCGCGACCGGATTCCCGATTCGCGCCGTGGATCCCCTCCCGACGACTCACACTCCGACTGCGGAAGAGCTGGGCCTCCTGCGGAATGAGATCGACCCGCTCGGCATCCGTGAACTCGAGATGCTCACGGGCCGCGTGCGGGTCGAGGCGCTGCGTCGGGTCCTCCAGGCCGAGTCAGGTCAGTGAGTCAACTGGTGGATGCCTCGCAGCATCTGCATCACGCCGGCGTACATCATCACAAGACCGAAGATCCCGAAAACGATTCGAACCGGCAACGACATGGGCTTCTTCATGCGTACGTCCTCCGAAATGAGACGCGTGACGTTGTGCAGGGCGGATGCCGTCGTTCCTCGAATCTGTGGCGCCACAAGACGTGACCTCCTCGTGTGTTGCGAGTGTGCGGTCTTGGGCCGTCGTTCGTGAACGGCGAGATGTCCGTCCGTGCGGACGGACGTCGCGGGGATCAGCGCGGGCGGTCGACCCCGAGGGCTGGGCGTGGCGCGTGGATCCTACTTCACGAGCTGCGCGTCCTTGCAGAGGCCGTCCTTCTTGAGGTCCGCGACGGACTTGCCGCCCGCTTTCTCGATCGCCTCCGCGTACGTCGGGCCCACGTAGAGCTCCGTCTTCGGCGAGCACTTCGCCATGAGCCCGCCGGTCTCGTGCTGGTCGAGGCCCCCGCAGACGTGGTGCACGATCTCGTGGAAGAGCAGGATCGCCCTCCCGCGGCTGTCCTCACTCCGGTAGTACTTCGCCTGGTGGCTCTCCGGCGTGATCGGGCCGCCGTGCCAGATGCGAGGCTCCGACCCGGCGGCCATGGCGACCCCCTGGTCGAAGTCGTAGCCGATCCGGAACTCGCCCCCCGCACGGACGTAGTCGGTGATGACGAGGAAGAAGTCGAACCGGTTCGTCGCCTTCTTGCCGCGAGGGTCGTCGGGGAAGTTGTCCTGGATCAACGCCCCGAAGTTGTACTGATCTTCGCCGGTCTCCATGTCCGTGGCTACGCTCCGTCCCTTCGTCGGCTTGATCTGGCTCTTCTTCGGATCGCGATTCAGGACGAGCTCGAAGCCGAACTGCTTCATCATGTCGGCGAGGGCCTGCCATGTGCCTTCATCCTCCTGGTCGAACTCGCCCAGGCCGGGAGTGTGTGCCACGGTGATACGGACCTTCTTGAGGGGCTTTTTCGGCTCGGCCTGCTTCGGGGGAGCGGATGGATCCTTATGGTCGACGTTGAAGCTCGTCGGCGGCGGATCGTCGTCCTCCTCGATGGCGAGCGTCAGGCCGGCGTGGGGCTCCGCCCGTCCTGTCTTTGCGCGGCACCCCTCGCAGGCGGGTGTCGAGTGGGGGCACGAGGCCGTCTCGTTGCGCGGCGAGCCGGCCGACCCGCCGAGCGTGAGGCGGACGCCGCCGCCCGAGCCGGCGCCGGGTCCGGTGCTGCAGCCGACAACGAGCGCCAGGGATGCGAGGAGAATGGCTGTGGCGGTTCTCATGGAGTCTCTCCCTTCATGTGAGCGCAAGGAGGGTAGCAAGGGCCCGCGGCGGCGGACAGCCAATTGATGCGCCCGCCGAGGCGCCTTGTGGGAGTCGGCGGAGACGACTTCTACCGGGGACGCGCGGCGATCCCCCGTCCGTGGATGACTTGGAGCACGCCGGCGTGATCGGCGACGAGGACGTCGAGCGTCCCGTCGCCGTCGAGATCGGCCACGACCGGTGCCGCCTCGATGATCTGCTCGGAGACGCGGAGCTGCCACAGGGCCTGCCCCGACTCCAGGTCGAGCACGGCGAGGACGCCCGTCGCCGTCGCCACGACCACCTCGAGGCGCCCGTCCCCGCCGAAGTCGGCTACGGCGGGGGAGGCGATCACGGGGATCCCGGCGCGCGTTCGCCAGCAAGCAGCCCTCGCCGCGACGTCGATCGCGGCGACTCCCGCGTCGCCCTGGGAGGCGATCACGAGCAGCTTCCCCTCGCGCGTCCGCGCGACGACGGGTCTCCCGACAGGGTCGGCGGCGCCGGGGAAGGACTCCTTCTCCAGGCCGGTCTTCCCGTCGAGGACCCACAGCGTCCCGCGGCGCGAGACCAGGAGGACCTCGGGCAGCGCGTCCCCATCGACGTCCGCGATCGTCGGCGTCGCCCGCGAGCCCTCCGGCTCGATGCGCGCGGTCCAGATCGGCTCGCCGTCCGCGCCCCTCAGCGCGCGGACCGCCCCGTCCATCGCCGGTGAGACCACCTCGGGCCTCCCGTCGCCGTCGAGGTCGCCAACCGCGGCCTCGCCCATCGCGAACGCGCCCACCGGACGGGTCCACAGCGTCTTCCCGTCGCTGCCTCGGACGGCGAGGACATCCTGCTTGTCCCAGCGCTGGATGACAGCGTCGAGGAGGCCGTCCAGGTCGAGGTCGACGACGGCGGGGGCGCTGTAGACCTTGGTTCCCTCCTGGGGCCAGAGGCGGAGGGGGTGGCCGTCCGAGGCGCGGAAGACGGCGAGGAACGGGTCGGCCCTCACGGTGCGCAGGCCGGCCTGCACGAGGTCGGGTCGGCCGTCCCGGTCGATGTCGCCGACGCCGGGCCCGCGGTTCGGCGGGAGGACCTCCGTGCGGGCCCAGCGAATCGTCCCCGTGGCCCCTTCGAGGCATGCCAGCGAGCGGTCCTCGCCCCACGGTCCGAGCTGGACGACCTCGGGCCGCCCGTCACCGTCCGTATCGAGGACCACCGGCGCCGCGAGGAGGGAACCGGCCGCGGTCCGCGTCCAGAGCCTCCTCGGCCCCCGCACGAGGGCGATCATCGATCCGTCGACGCACGCGACGACCTCGCCGAGCCCGTCGCCGTCCACGTCGAACTGGCCCCAGGCGGGCACGACGTCGAAGGGGACGCGCAGCGTCCAGAGCGTCCTTCCGGAGCCATCGATGCAGACGAGGCCGCTGCCCCGCAGTCCGGCGAAGTACTCGTGCCGCCCATCGCCGTCCCAGTCGGTCGGTCTGAGGTCCCGGTAGCGTCCCATGAGCTTCCAGCGGGGCTGGCCCGTCGAGACGGCATACGCGGAGAGGGAGTCGTCGGACGGGATGATCACGATGCCCTCCGCGGCGTAGGGCGCCTCGGCGGAAGGGGCGACGCAGTCGACCTCCCACAGGCGCGCCCCGCTGCGCCCGCTCCAGGCGGAGAGTCGACGTCCTGCGGCCACGAGGGCGTCGTCGACGCCGTCGGAATCCGCGTCCGCCCAGGTGGGCTGGGGCACGGTCGTCGTGGCCGACAGCTTCGCGGCCCAACGCAGGGCGCCAGTCCGCCCATCGAAGAGGCTGACCGCGCCGGGCTCGCAACAGATGGCCTCGGATTCGCCGTCGTGGTCGACGTCGATCGGGGAGACCAGGCCTCCCGACGCGACGCTCCGCCCCCACGCCTCCTTGCCGTCCTCGATCGACACCACGCCGAACCTCGTCTCGCCCGCACCCTGGCCCGCCGGCAGGGCGGGGTCGGTGGGCTTGCCCGCGAAGAGCAGCGCCAGCCCCGAGTCGGTGGAAATCGTGGTCAGGAAGTCGGCGAACACCGGGGTGGCGAGCCGCGCGATCGAAGTCCCCTTTGCGCCGTCGATGACCCAGATCGCCGGATCGCGTCCCGCCACGGCCAGGTCGCGCACGCCGTCGCCGTTCCGGTCGGGCAGGACGCCGACCGGGACGAGCGCAGGGTGTTTCCACGACTGCTTGGGCCCGCTGAACTCCCAGACGCGGGCCTCCGTTCCCGTCTTCTTCGGGTCCCAGCACGAGACGAAGAGCCCCGATGTCTCCTCGCGCGAGACGACGAGGAACCGGCGGTCCTCGCGGAAGTCGACGGCATGGAAGCTGAACCGGAGGCTCTCTGCGACCCTTGCGCGCCACATCTCGGCGCCGTCCTGGATCCTGCGGAGGACGAGGTCGGCGCCCTCGCGGCAGGCGACCTCCTGGACCCCGTCGTCGTCCGCGTCCGTGGCGAAGTAAGGCAGCCCCGAGATGGGGACCGGCCTCTTGGCCCAGACCACACCGCGTTCGAGCGACAGGAAGATCCTCGTCGTCCGGTCGCGCTGCACGGCGACCTCGCACTCGCGTTCGAGGTGATCCTGGCACCACGCGCGCACGGAGTGGCGTCCGGTCGGGAGCGAGAGGTTTCGGACGCGCGACCCGTAGGCGACGCCGTCGACCTCGATCTCGGACCCCGGCGTGTCGCTCTCCGCCTCAAGGGTCCCCTGGTGATGCGGCAGCTCGACGGTCACGTCGCGGAAGCGCCCGCGTTCGACGCGCACGCCGAGGACCTGCCTGTCGTGGTTGGAGGCCTCCACGACGACCTCGTAGGCGCCGGCCCGCAGGTCGATCGGGAGAGGCCCCTCCGTGGCGGTCCAGGAGCGTCCCTCGATCGTCACGCTGGCGCCGACGGGACGGACCCTCAGGTTGAGCGTTCCGGGGACGAGCCAGAGGGACACCCCGATCACGAGGATCGCGCCGAGGAGGATCGCCGCCGAGGTGGCCTTCGGGTGCCGCCTTGCGAGCCGCCCGGCACGGCGGAGGAGGGTGGGCGGCCGGGCGTCCACGGGTTCGCCCGCAATCCACCTCCCGAGGTCGGCGGCGAGGGCGGCGGCGTCGGGATACCGCCGCGAGGGGTCCTTCTCGAGCGCCTTGAGGCAGACGGTCTCGATGCCGCGGGGCACGCCTGGACGGACCATTCGCGGGGGGATGGGATTGGCCTCGGCGACGCGCCCGAGGAGCGACGGCAGCGTGGAGCCCTCGAACGGCATGCGTCCCGTGATGCACTCGTACAGCATCGCGCCGAGCGAGAAGACGTCCGAGGTCGGCCCGACCGCGTGATCGCCGAGCGACTGCTCGGGAGACATGTACGCCGGCGTGCCGAGCACCACGCCCTCCTCGGTCAGCGTCGGCAACGTCTCGGCCGTGGACCCCCCGGCCTGGCGCATGAGGCCGAAGTCGGTCACGACGGGGCGGCCCTGCGCGTCGAGGAGGACGTTGTCGGGCTTGAGGTCTCGATGGACGATTCCCTGGGAGTGGGCGAATCCGACGGCCTCCGCGACGGACTTGAGGAGGGCGGCGCGGTCCTTGAGTCCCACCATGCGCCCCGCCGCGAGCGCCTCGCGCATCGTCCGTCCCGGGAGGAAGTCCATCGCGAGGTAGGGCGCGCCCCCCTCCTCGCCGACGTCGTGAACGGCGATGATCCCCGGGTGGCGGAGCCGTGCCATCGCGCGCCCCTCGCGGAGGAAGCGTTCTCGGAGGACCTGCTCCCTCTCCCCGCGGAGCATCTTGAGCGCGACGATGCGCGCGAGGGAGGGGTCCCACGCGCGGTAGACGATACCCATCCCTCCGTGGCCCAGTTCGGAGAGAAGGACGTACCGTCCGACGCGGCGATGGACGCGCGTCATGGCGTCGCGGACCTCTACCGGAATGGGCGCCGCGGCGGGCGAGGCCACCGTCGCGGAGGGTGTGGGCGGGACGATCGAGCCTGGAATCACCTCGGGATCCAGGTCACGCAGCCCCCGAAGGTCCTGCACGAGCCTCGCCGTGGCCGTAGATTCGCCCTGGCCGTCCGTGGACAGGGTCGCCGCCAGGCCGAGCAGCGCCTCCACGAGCGGTCGCGAGACGAGGAGCCGATCGGCGAGCGCGGTCGGCTCGGGGAGGAGGCGTCCTTCGAGCATCTCCGCCGCCGCGCTGTCGACGGTCTCCTGCGGGACGACGCCGAGCCGCGCCGCGATCTGCAGGGCCAGGAGGCAGGCCTCGGTCCGTTCCATCACCGCGACTTCGACCACTCGACGGCGCGGCGGATCTGCGCGAGGATGCGCGGGCCGCGGCGCAAGCCCCACCGACGCTTCACTTGGAGAGTCCTGGCCATGACAGGCTCCGGGTGTACCCTCCAGTGGAATTCTCGGACGCGCTTGTCGAACCGCTTGCCCTCATGGAGGCTGGCAAGCGTGATCACGTCCATAAGCGTGGGCGGCCGCGGTCGTCTCTCTTTCCGTGCCATCCCTTCCCCTCCGGGCACTCGCCCTAGACCTTGGGCTCAGGGGCGCGGGATTCGGCCAGGGCTACCCGGATGAACTGGGCGAGTCGATGGAAACGGCCGATCCGAATCATGTCCCGAGGGGTGATGCCGCCCAGGAGCGGATTGGGCATCAGGAACCACTGCACGGTCTTCTCGTGGTCGCCTTCAAAGAACTGCGCGACCAGATTGAGCGCCTGCGCCCACTCCCGAATTCGTTCCATGACCTCGTCTGGGACTCTGCTGATGATCAGACGAATCGAGGAGCGCGGCACTCCCGTCGCACTTGCGACCTCCTTGTCCCCGAAGTGAAGAAACTCCGCGATCCTGCCAACCCTGGGCTCACCCTGGTCCAGGAGATGGAGATAGTCCTTGTCGGCAACCGTTCTGAAGAGCTCGGTATCAGTGTTCATGATGCCCCATGATCCTACGCCGAGGCGACGACCGGCCGCAAGAGCGGACTCTTCCGTGGCGACCTGGCGCAGGTCGAAGGCACGGCGGCTGCCGGGAGGACCCGGCGATGGAGGTCCTCGCCGGCGACACGCGCCCACGCAGGTCGCCCACCCGAGTGGAGCGGTCATTCCACGTGTCCCTCGGCCCCTTCGCGCAGGCCCCTGAAGTCGCAGGCCAGCATGGCCATGTCCGTCGACGGCCCCTCGCCATCCTCGGCGATCCTCGAGACGAGCTCCATCAGCGCGTCGATGATCTTCGCGGAGACGAGGAGGCGGTCCGCGAGACGAGCGGGGTCGGCGGTGAGGCGACCAGCGCCCAGATCCCCGGCTACGACTGCCTCGGCGTTCTGGGCGACCGGGCCGACTCGACAGGCGAGCTCCAATGCGCGCAGGCAGTCTTCCATTCGGGCCATGGGGCCCCGACTCTCGAGGTCGGAAGAGGGGGGCTACTTCGCCGGTCCGGGCCTGTTCCGCTCCTCCTTCTCGATCTCCTCATCGAGCTTCTTGGCGATGTCGGGGTGCCGGGTGCTCCAGTCGCGGACGAAGCGCCGCCAGGCGTCAGGCATACCCAGGATCTGCTCGAGGTCGAGCTCCTGGATGTAGCGCGCGCCCGCGCGCCTCTCGTGCGTCTTGCGCTGCTCCTGGCGCATGAAGACGCCGGGCTTGTCGGTTTCGGCGAACCCGAAGGCCTTGAGGAAGCGGATTGCGCCATCGCGGTCGACGACCACGCCGCGCTTCATCGCCTTCCGATAGGGGCGCTTCGAACGGGGCTCCTCGGCCATGCTGCACCTCCATTGCGAGAGTGGAACGTCACAATCCACTGTAGATTCATGAGATGCAAATGTACAGTGATTGTTCTGTGATTGCTACATGAGTGCTACTGATGAATCACTGACGATCACATCGCGATCACATGACATGTCGTTGACGATTTGCTGGCGATCGCCATGAAGTCACTTCACGATCGACTCAATTCAACCTCGCGATCGCCGCAGGTGGATCGGAAGACGCCCATGCGAGCCCATGGTGATCTGCTCAAGGGCATGTCGCGACCGTCCGGCGAGGACCCCGCTATTCGCCGTCGAGTGCCGAACGTGTGCCAGGCGAGTCCCTCGTGGGTTCGTTGAGACGGCCTGCCGAGCACGTCACGACTTCCTCCTCAGCGGCCCACGGCTACCTCACGAGTCCAGCCCATGGGCCGAACGAGTCCCTCACGACAACCCTCCGCCATCCTCGCGGTCTCCTGACGAATCGCCGACGAGCTGCTCGCGGGTCTGTCGCGAGTCGCCTACGAGCTGCTCGCGGGCTTGCAGCGAGTCGCCGACGTGCTCATCGCGGGCATGCGGCGAATCGCCGTCGAGTTGCTCGCGGGACTGTGGCGAGACCTCTACGGCTTGCTCGCGATCGCCTCGCAGACGCCTGGCGAGTCGGCGTCGACTT
Organism: uncultured Planctomycetia bacterium; assembly: GCA_964649705.1. GTDB lineage: Bacteria > Planctomycetota > MHYJ01 > WSZJ01 > CAZYRM01 > CAZYRM01. The sequence goes on along the minus strand of CAZYRM010000005.1, from coordinate 58,844 downwards.
CCTGACGAGGGTCTCTCCATGTCCTGACGGATACAGTCCGAGGTCCGTGCGAGCGGATCGGGTATAGGTCACGGGGAATCGACGGGTGCCTCGCGAGGGGCTCGATGGAGATCCACGATGGCCGTTCGTCTTCCTGACGAATGCATGAGGTGGCCATCACGAGGTGGTGGCGACTTCGTCGCGGGGATCGCGCAAGCGTCTGAAGATCGCCGATCGAGTTCCTCGCCACCGCCTGGTGTGCGGGTCGTGACGTACACGCGGCTGCATCGCGAGAACGTGAGATGGCCCTCTCGATCGCCGGACAGGCTCACGGTGATCGCCTCGCGAGGACCATGCGAACCCCTGGCGATGGCCTGACGACCTCCGCACGGGTACCTCGCACGATGCCGACGAGTTCCTCGAGCGCCACTTGCGCGGCGATCCCCACTACATCACGGTCTCCTCCCAAGAAGACCCCAAGAACCGGGACCTCTACTTCCCCACACTTCCCTGCAACTGCGAAGGAGCTAGTAGTACTGACGGATGTAGCCGTACGCCTTCTCGAACAGCTCCTCCTCCTGGTGCAGCTTGTACTTCAAGAGCGTCCTGCGAAGTGCTCTCCTGACCTCGCGCTCGCCGGCGCTGGTGTCCTGCCAGCCGGGGAATCGCACCAGGCGCACGATCTCGTCGATGTCCGCCACGACCCGCTCTACGATCACTGGGGTGTCCTTCGTCCGTACCTCCTCGAACAGCTCCGTCAGAGCCGCCTTCCCCCGATCCTCGCCCTGCTCGGCGGGCGTCTCGTTCTCCGTCTGCAGGAGCTCTCTGGCGAGGTCGAGCAGCTCCTTCAGAAACTGCACGCTATGGAGCTGGCCCTGCTCATGCCGCTCCTTGAGCGCCTCCAGCCGCTCCGAGAGCTTCTTGTAGCGGGGGTCGCCCATGCGCTGCCGCAACCGTCGCCCGAGCTTGATCTCGATCTCCTTCGCCTTCCGCGTCGGGTCCGGCGCGCCAAGCACGGCCTCTAGCATCTTCGCGTCGAGCACAATCCTGTCGAGGTCGTCTCGGACGGCATCGACATGCACGTTTTCGTGGATGAGCTCGATGGTCTTCGCTCCCAGCGTGTGCCAGATCAGCCTCCCCGTCCCCGTCGTCGGTTGGACCGAGACATACACCTGCGACAGCCAGCGGTAGTCCGTCTTGTGGCCCTGGAGGATCGGATCGGGCGACAGGGCCTCCCACAGTTCGCTGAGGTAGCTGTAGTCGGCCGCGAACGAGTCACGCACATCGTTGTTCGGGAGGCACTGCTGCGCGGCGATCAACCCCTCGTATCCGCCGAGCGCGCGGTCGACACCGGGGAAGTAGGCGAGGCACTTCTGCACGGCCGGAGCGAGCTTGTCCTTGAGGGCCGTGATGTTCGAGACCACCTGCCGGAAGCCCTTCTCGTCGAACTCGAGGGCCTTCGCCACGTCGTCGAACACGCCCAGGTAGTCGACGATGAGGCCGTGGGTCTTCTTGTCGCTGCAGGCCCGGTTGGTCCGGCAGATGGCCTGCAACAGTGTGTGGTCGCGGAGCGGCTTGTCGAGGTACATGGCCTGGAGGATCGGCGCGTCGAACCCAGTCAGCAGCTTGGCGGTCACGACCAGGATCTTCAGGGGGTCCTGGTGATCTCGGAACCGATCGAGGAGTCTCCCCTCCTCGTCCCGCCCACGATCGTAGGGCTTGTACTGCTCTTCGTTCCCGGTCGCGGACAGGACGATTTCGCTCGCCTCCGGCGGCAGATGCTTGTCGAGCTCCGTCTTGTAGAGAAGGCAGCACTCCCGGTCGAAGGTGACGACCATCGCCTTGAAGCCGTTCGGCTCGACCGCCTCCTGGTAATGTCGTGCGATGTCGGCGCAGATATTCGAGATCCGCTCGGGTACCTTGACCAGCACGGCCATCTTCGAGGCCGCGCGGGCGAGGTTGTCCCGGTCGAGGTCCGACAGCCCGCCGGTGAGGTCGGCGTAGGCCTGGTCGATGGCCTCCTTGTCGATGTGGATCTCGACGAGCCTCGGCTCGAAGTGGAGCGGCAGCGTGGCGCCATCGCGAATCGACTCCTCGAAGCCGTAACGGCTCATGTAGCCGCGCTCGTCTTCCTCCGCACCGAAGGCGTAGAAGGTGTTCCGGTCGATCCGGTTGATCGGCGTCCCGGTCAGGCCGAAGAGGAAGGCGTTGGGCAACGCCGCGCGCATCTTGATGCCCAGGTCACCCTCCTGAGTGCGGTGGGCCTCGTCAACGAGGGCGACGATGTTGGTTCGATCATTCAGGACTCCCTCGGCCTCTCCGAACTTGAAGATGGTCGTGATGATGATCTTGCGGATGTCTTGCCGCAAGAGCCGTTCGAGGTCTGCGCGCGCCTCGGCCTTGACGAGGTTTGGGATATCTGAGGCGTGGAAGGTCCCGCTGATCTGCGTATCGAGGTCGATGCGGTCCACGACGATCAGGACCGCGGGGTTCTTCAGGGACGGATGCATGCGGAGCTTCTGGGCGGCGAAGACCATGAGAAGCGACTTCCCCGATCCCTGGAAGTGCCAGAGGAGCCCCTTACGTGGACGGCCCGCGAGGACGCGCTGCACGATGAGGTTGGCTCCCTCGTACTGCTGGTAGCGGCAGACGATCTTGAGACGGCGCCCCTTCGGGTCCGTGGCGAAGAGGCTGAAGTTCGCGAGGATGTCGAGAAGCACCGCGGGTCGGAACATGGAACGAACCGCGTGTTCCACGGATCCGAGACCTCCCGCGGGGGCAACCTCCTCCAATCGCCACGGGCCCCACATTTCGATCGGCATGCGTATCGAGCCGTAGCGGAGTTCCTTGCCCTCGGTGGCGGCCGAGAGGACGTTGCAGACGAATAGCTCGGGGACGTCCTTCTCGTAGTCATTGTGGATCTGGAGCGCGCCGTCGACCCAGCTCACGGCCTTGCGGACGGGAGTCTTCGCCTCAATGACGACCAGCGGGAAGCCGTTGACGAGGAGCACGAGGTCGGCGCGTCGTTCGGCCGGCCCCGCGCGGAAGCTGTACTGTGTGGTGACGACGTACTGGTTGTTTTCGAGGTTTTCGAAGTCGACGAGACGAACGGTCGTGTGCTCGTGGTTCGGACCGAATGGCATCGATCGATCGCCACGCAGCCAGGCACTGAACTCCTCGTTCGCCTTGATCAGCCCGTCGCTTCGCACCGAGAGGACGATCGCCCGCAGCTTGTAGAGCACCTCGTCGGCGCGATCTGGGTTGGCGGCGATCTCGGGGTTCAGGCGGAGGAGCGTCTCCCGAACGAATGGCTCGACGAAGACCTCGTGCGCCTGGCGCGGGAGATTCTCGGGCGCGAGGTAGTGCCACCCGGTCCCCGAAATCTTGCCCCCCTTGCGCGCGAGGCCCGGTCCCACGGCAGTGTGGTGTGTGATCCCGCCGCACAGCAAGTCGCGGACGAGGGCCTCGACGGTGTTGGCTTCGTTGAATGTCATTCCCACCCCAGCGCGGCTGTCATGAGCTTCGCCTTGAGCACGCGGACGGAGTCCCTTCGCCGCCGAGAGGAGCAAACGGCATCATTCAGGGAGTGGATTCGGTCCACGACTTGCCTCTGATCCTCCTTCGGCGGAACGGGTATGGGCATCTGCTCGAATCTCACCGCCGTCAGATGCGCCATCGACGTCGTCTGCACGGAGATGCGGGCGAATTCTCCCACATAGAGGCAGTGTTGGAAGTAGGCATGAGCGAAGTCGGGGATTAGGTCTTGTCCGCAACGAAAGCGCAAGAGCGTTTTCTGGAAGCACATCCCTTCCACCTCCCCCCGGTAGATGGCGCTCCGCCCGACAAGTTCCGTACTCTGACCTTCATTCAGGAGGATGTCACCAGGCAGAAGCTCGAACTTGTGCAGATCCCTAGGTGGAAAGTGCATGCGGGAGACGTCCCTGAGCTCCAGGGTGCCATCCATGACGTTGGCGACTCGTAGGTATGGGCGCACATTCGTGCCGTTATCGTACTTTGGATGACGCTGCTGGCCGAGCTGCACGTTGCCCGCCACCTTGGCGGGGAGCACTGACCAGTGAGGAGGAAAGACACCGCGGGGTCCGCGACTCGGCCGAAATGTCTGCACGAGCAGCGACCGTCTGGCGCGTTCCGCAGAGGCTTCCGTGGCCGTCAACGCCTCCAGCGCGTTCTCGGTCGCGAAAAGTGCAGCGGCCAAGCGCCGCTGCTCGTCCAGCGGCGGCAGCGCGAATTCCTCCCGCGCGAGCGTCTTCCAATTGATCGTCGGCGAGAGCGACCCAACGGAAATCGCCTGCGCGCGTTCCATGAAGAGATCGGTCTGCAAGAAGAAGGGCAAGAACTCCTGCAGCACCACCTCTGACCGGGCGCGCAGCACCATCGCGTGCGCCGAGCAGATGCCGTCGAAGTCCGCAACCGCGAGCTTTCGCTGATAGGCCCGGCGACGGCCGAAGATGATGTCCCCCCTCCTGAACAGGAGCTTGGTCGCCTCCACGTCCGAGGGACTTCCCCATCGCCGAATGCGTAGGCTGTCAGAATCGAGGTGCTCGAGCCCGACGTAGCGTTCGACGCCCGCTTCGCTTGGGTTGTCGACCCGCTCGTTCACATGTGTGGCGATATCGCTGAAGCGCCAGGCCTTCCAGGACGTCGCGACTGCGGCGTTACGCATCGGCCACCTCCTGGTCGACTAGGCTGTCCAAGGTCGCGACCAGTGCATCCATCTCGCGCCAGAACCCCTTCCCCGACTTCTCCCAGTCGTTCCATGCCTGCCGCAGGGAGCTGGCTCCTTCGGTGGTTCCATCCGTCCCCAGCCGCTTGACTATCAGCGCGATGGAGAGGTTGTGCTGCTGGGCTGCGACATCGTCGAGGGTCGCGACCCTGGCGAAGCCCGGCTCGTCCTTGAACGCACGGTACGCAGCGACGATGCGCTCCTGGTGCTCCTCCCGCAGGAAGCTCTGCGCGCGCTCACGGCTGACCTCGTTGATCGCGTCGATGAAGAGGATCTTGCCGCGTCGTCCCTTCGGCTTCGCGGCGCGGCACACCACGACGCACGCCTCCATCGGCGAGTTGTAGAAGAGGTTCGGCCCCAGCCCGAGCACGCACTCAACGAGGTCGGCCTCGACGAGCTTCTTGCGCATCTCGGCCTCCTCCTGACGGAAGAGGACGCCGTGGGGGAACAGGATCGCGCAACGGCCCGACTTCGGGTCGAGGCTCTTCAGGATGTGCTGGAAGAACGCGTAGTCGGCCCGCCCCTGCGGCGGCGTCCCGAGGAAGTTCCTCCCCCAGGGATCGCTCGTCCACGCCTCACGGTTCCACTGCTTGATCGAGTACGGGGGATTCGCGAGCACGACGTCAAACGTACGCAGGCGGTCCTTCGCCACGAAACGCGGCTCGGCGAGCGTGTCCCCCCTCTCGATCTGGAAGTCCTCGACCCCGTGGAGCACGAGGTTCATCCTCGCGATTGAGGCGGTCATGTGGTTCAGTTCCTGGCCGAACAGGCCGAGCGTTCGGTGCTCGCCCCCCTTCCTCTTCACCTCGGCGAGCGACGAGATCAGCATCCCCCCGGTGCCACACGTGGGGTCGTAGATCTCCTCGCCCGGCTTCGGCTCCAGCATTCGGACCATCAGGTGAACGAGGGTGCGGTTCGTGTAGAACTCCTGCGCCGTGTGGCCGCTGTCGTCGGCGAACTTCTTGACGAGGAATTCGTAGGCGTTCCCCAGCTCGTCCTCGGGCACCTCGGCGAGCGACAACGTCCTCGACGAGAAGTGCTCGATGAGGTTCTTGAGCGTCGCATCGGGAACTCGCTCCTTGTGGGTCCAGGGCGCGTCGCCGAAAATCCCGTCCAGGCGATCGGGATTGGCCGCCTCCACGGCGCGCATCGCTCCCTGGAGGGTGCGCCCTACGTCCTTCGCAACGCCCCGGACCTCGTTCCAGTGCGCGCCGTTCGGGATCACGAAGCGGTCGTTTGCCGTGGCCCGCGCGTACTTCCTGTCGCCCGCCTCCTCCATCGCCTCCGTGTAGTCCGCGTCCCAGACGTCCGAGAGCCGCTTGTAGAAGAGGAGCGGGAAGATGAACTGCTTGTAGTCGCCCGCATCGACGAGCCCGCGAAGGAGCGTGGCGGCGCCCCAGAGGTACCCCTCCAGCTCCTGTTGGGTGATGCGGCCGCTCACGACAGCCAGCCTCCCTCCTTCATGACGCGGCGAAGGCGATCCTCCGCCTCGCGGCACCGGCCGAGCGCCTGCTTGAACGCTGCAACGGCCTCTCGAAGGGGTGGGATGTCCTCTCCGACGGGGGAGGACACGTAGCGGGCGATATTGAGGGTCCACCCCTCCTTCTCGATCTCCTTCAAGGTCATGAGCCGCGCGCGGTGAGGCACGTCCTTGAACGCCTCGGTCCACTTCACAATCTGCGCGACGTGCTCCGCCTCCAGGAAGGTCTGCGCTCGTCCCTTGCGGCAGAGGGACGAGGCATCCACGATGAGTAACTTCTTCGCCCGCTTGTCCGCCTTCCTGCGACGGAGAACCAGGATGCACGCCGCGAGCCCAGTGCCATAAAACAGGTTGGGCGCGAGGCCGATGACGGCCTCCACCAGGTCTTTCTCGAGGAGGTGTCGACGGATGTCCCCCTCGACGCCGCCTCGGAAGAGGGCGCCCTGGGGAAGGACGACGGCCATCCGACCGCTCCCATCGGCCATCGACTGCACCATGTGCTGCACCCACGCGAAGTCGCCGCTCGAGTCTGTCGGCAGACCCGCAAAGGCGCGGCCCCACGGGTCGTTCTCCCAGACCTCGCGGCCCCACTGCTCGAGCGAGAACGGCGGGTTGGCCACGACTACGTCGAAAGTCGCGAGTCCGCCAGTTGCCGGGGCGGTGAACACCGGGTTGCGGAGGGTGTCGCCGCGCTCGATGACGAAGTCCTCGATCCCGTGAAGGAAGAGGTTCATCCGCGCAACGGCGGCAGTAGTGAGGTTCTTCTCCTGGCCGTACAGATGCCCGAAGAAGGTGCGCGGGTCGCCGCCGCGATCACGGACGTGCGCCACGGCTGCGAGGAGCATTCCGCCGGTGCCGCAGGCGGGGTCGTAGACGGTCTCTCCCGCCTTCGGATCCAGGATGTCGATCATCAGGCGGACGACGCTGCGCGGGGTATAGAACTCGCCCGCCTTCTTGTTGGTCGCGTCGGCGAACTTCTTGATGAGGAACTCGTACGCGTCGCCCATCAGGTCGCTGGCGACGCGCCGATTCCCCAGACTCAGGGCGGAGAAGTGCTCGACGAGGTCCTTGAGCAGCTCGTCGGGCAGCCGCTCCTTGTTGGTCCACTGCGCGTCGCCGAACACGCCGTAGAGGTGCTTCTGGTTGGCCGCCTCGATGCCGCGCATCGCCCTTTGGAGCGCGGTCCCGACGTTCGCCGCGGCCTCGCGGACGACGTTCCAGTGGCAGCGCTCGCCTACCTGGAATCGGTGCTCGTCGGCGAAGTCCTCGCCGTACTCGACGATCATCGCCTGGTGCTCCTCGTCCCACACGTCGCAGATGCGCTTGAAGAAGAGGAGCGGGAGGATGTAGCTCTTCCAGTCGGTTCGATCGACGGGACTGCCGCGGAGAATATTGGCGGCCTCCCCGAGGTGCGACTCGAGCTCCGAGAGCGTGATGGGGGGCTGCGACGGGCCCTGGTCGGTCATTGATCTCTGCCCTCTGGACGTGCCGTGTTCACTCGCTGATGTCGACTTCCGTCTCCTGCTCGACTTCGAGTGTCGCCTGTAGTTCCTGCACCGCCGCCCGCAACGGCTCGTAGATGGCGATCTCCTTTCCCTCGATTTCAAAGGTCACGGCCAGAGTGTAGCGGGCGGTTGAATCGGGGTCGTGGCTCCATCCCTTGTGGCCCATTACGGCGATGCAGAAATTCTCGGGGAGTGTGTTGGACTTCACGACAGCCCAGTCCTTTTGCACCGTGCCGGAACTGCGCTTGGTTCCGCGAATCAAGCCGTCAGAGGCCTTCGCGTGAAGCGCCCAAGGAATGGGTGATCCAGGCGAGTTGTCGGCGTCGTTGTCGTCCCCCTTCAGGGCGCGCCTACGGAAAACGTCCAAGGGCTCGTCGAGCTTGCTGGTAGTCCAGTCCAGCCAAGTGGACAGATATCGCCGCAGTTTTCGGCGGGTCCGACGGGGCTGCGCGACATAGGATAGGGTCACCTCAATCCTGATGTCGAACTCATCGGCCTGCTGGCGCAGTGCGGCCGGCACGGGGACCTGATAGATGTGACACCCGAGGGCCCGTATCGAGCTGTCTCCACTTGTGATCAGCGTGGTGCGGTGCTCGCCGTTCGTACTGGCGCGAAGAGGATCCGGAACTCCGTACCCGAGACATCGAACAACCTGCGAGACCTGCTCCAACAACGCTTGACGCCTCACCTCGTCACGCCGAGGGTCAAGACTGCGAAGCTCGACGAGCAGCGCGTCGGCCCAGATGGGCCAGCGGGCAGACTGCACGATCAGCGCGCGGTAAAGGAGCGCTGGTTCATTCGGGAGAATCGACTGCAACTGGGCCGCTATGCGGCTGACCTTCGGGGTAGCAAACGATGTGCCGCACTGATCGCGATCGAAGGCAGGCCCTGGCGCGAACATGGTCGACCGGACCAGTTCGGGGCACGCGTCTCGGATTGCTCCTCCGACCTGAATCCCGGGCGGGGCGTTGCCATCGCGCGTGGCGTCGCCGCCGTACTCGACCACTTCAGGCTTGATCACGTCCCAGATGCCGAAACCCGAGCGAGAAAACGCGGACGGGTGGCCGGGTTCGGACGCAAACGTGCGCCACCCCCCTGTCTCAAGTGCTCCGTAGGCAACGGAACCGACTGTCAATGCTTGTAGACTCTGGGCCGGGTTGGCGATCCGGCAGGAGTTCTCGTAAAGGTACCCCGGGTACTCGCGACCCGCAGCAAGGTGCTCCCGCAATCCGATAAACGGGTTTGTTCCCGAGGCGCCGAGGTTTCCGGCACTTTGCACGATTAGGACGTCATAGGCGGCGCATAGTGCGTCGATCTCCGCCGCCCAGGACGACATGTGGCGTGTGCGGCAGTAGCCCTCGGCGTTGATAGAATGGTTGAAGATGCGAGTCTGTCGGGGACCGCGATGGAATCGTTCCACGGCTGCGCGCACGGCCGCGGGAGGAAACAGCTCCTCCGGCATTCGGTTTCCCTCGTCGAGGACACGAGCGTTCTGGATCCAGAACGGGAGTTGCGGCGCCCCGCCCCGTGGCACGTTCTCGCCGTACAGAACCGCGCCCGCGACGCGGGTTCCGTGTCCCGCGGGCCGGAAAAAGTCGCCCACCTCGTCGGAGTTCCTTCCGGGAAGGAAGCAATGCGACGTTGCCTGATCCACCGCGGGCTGGAGGAGGGTATGGCCCTCTTGAATGCCGCTGTCGATCACGCATACGGCGGGCGCATCGGCTGCGGGCGGCGTCGGCCTTGCCGCCGGGACGGGCTTGCCCACGGCTCGTGCTTCGTCATGCGGGGCGGCGAAGTCCTCCGGCTCGACTACCTCGAAGATGTAGGGGTAGTTGAGGACGAGATCCTTAAGCCCCTTGCCGACGATTCTCAACCTGACCGTAAAGCTGTCGGGGAGAACGGCGGCGTTATATGGCCCCCCGTCGATCACGCTGAGCATCTCGGCACGGTAGGCTTCGGCGAGACGAGTCATCTCCTCCTCGCGGTCAGCCTTGACCTTGTCCCAAGCCGTGTAGGCGGCGACCCGCTCCTGGGACCAGGCACTCTCCTTGATTGCCCAATCGGCGTCAGTGTCGCGCTTTCCCCGCTTGGGGCGTGCTGGAATCTCCTGGGTCCCGGTGCATGCGATCCCGATATCGACCACGTGGATTGTTGCGTCGTCGATCGAGGGCCACTGATCGAAGAGTCGCTCGGAGAGGATCCGCCGCAAGCGGTCGATCTGGTTGGGGTCCTCGAAGAGCTTGTGAACCTGGGCAATCGTCGCGGAGCCATGAATCTCGACGGCGAATTCTCCCACCATCTTGACGAACGGCCCGAGTTCGATATCCTCGGCCGCTACGATCACGTAGCCATCTTCCTGCTCAGCCACGATCTCAAAATCGAACTTCTCGCGGAGCGCGTCGAGTTCAAGGTGGGGATCGACCTGGAGCAGGATCGAGACCCCGTGAGGAATGACGGGGAGGCCCTGGGTGCCCCGTTGCAGTTGCCTCTCCTGCCAGGTCGATGTGAGTGACTGTGCGGCCTGGTGAAGGCACGTGCTGTGCGCTTGGCGCGCCTTCTTGTTTGCCAGGGTCTGCGGGGAGGACTTGCCGCCGCGAGGGAGCCGCGCTGGGCCCCGAAATCGCAGCAGCAAGGGAAGATGCTCGAAGTTGTGCGGCGCCGGCATTCCTCAATCCCCCTTCGCGGGGTTTTCTCCCCTCCGAAGTTCCGCAATCGCCTGCTGAACGTGCGATTCTGTGACGAGCTTGCCGCCAGTCAGAACGGCCGCCTTGGCCGCGTCCTGTGCCACCTTCACGACCATCGCTGCCGACGCGCCGGATAACTGTCCCACAATCGGCGGCCACTCCAGCGTGTGCGCGAGTTCAACCGCGGACAGGGTCATGCGGAGGAGCTTCTCGACTTCTGCAGGGCCCGGTGGCGGGATCAGGAATACATCGTCAAATCGGCGGAACAGGGCCGGGTCCAGAGACGACTCTACATTGGTCGTAGCGACCAGCAGGCCCGGTGCATCATATTCCTCCATGAACTGGAGGAGAGCATTGACGATACGTGACACCTCCCCGATGTCCTTCGTGTTGGTTCGCGAGCGTGCGATGAAGTCGCATTCATCCAGCAGCAGAACGCAGGGGCGCGCCTTTGCGCTGCTGAATACTGCACGCAAGTTGGCCGCTGACTCGCCGAAGTAGGAGGAGATCAAAGTGTCGAACTGAACCTTGATCAGCGGCAGACCTGTGTTCCACGCGAGCCGTTTCGCCCCAAGGGACTTCCCGCAACCAGGCGGACCGTACAGGAGGATCGTCTTCCGCGGGCGGAGGCCGTAGACCCCGAGTCGCTCGCGGGCCGCGTACTCGCACTCGATGCGTGCGAACCGGGTCTCGGTCTCGGCGGGGAGTACCATGTGGTGTTCAAGCGTCTCGCGCGGGAGGATCGTGGCGAGGAGTTCACCGTAGCGGCGGCTCAGGGGAAGTTCCTTGAGCCCGAATGCTGAGTCGATTGACGGGGTCCCACGGTTTCCTTCACGCGGAACTCGAACTAGGAGGCTGTCGAGTTCCGATGCGAGCCTGGCGTGACCCATTCGGCGCTCACGCTCAACGAGTTGCCGCGCAAGGCGGACAAGGTCGAGCTGTGAGCCGCTCGCGATTGCGCGAACAATACGTTTGAGCGTGTCGGCCGTCATTTGCGTGCCGCCTCGGCCAGCGCCAGCATGAAGCGTGGCCTCATCCGCCGGGAATCAGGTCAGCAACCCTTCCGAGCAAACGCACCGTCCCCTGGGACCGAGTCCCGACACAGAGCGCGACGCCACTGGGAATTGGGGGCTCTGGAGGGTCACCCGCGCCTGCGTGCAAGACTGGCAGCGAACCTGTACAGCAAGATCGTAGCAGGTTCATCTGGGCTCAACAAGTCCTGGTCGATGTGTGGATCGAGGGCCTGGAAGACCGTGATCCCGCGCGGGGCCGGGGGTTGAGGCGGGTCACGGACGGTGCGAAGGGCGACCGCAGGCAAGCAGTGCGAACCGACAGGTCGCGACCGCCTCGTCACCGCGACTTCGACCACTCGACGGCGCGGCGGATCTGCGCGAGGATGCGCGGGCCGCGGCGCTTGAATTGGAGGTGCTGGAAGACCAGCTCTTCGACCTCCGCGTCGGTGCGAAGATGCCCGTCGCGGCCGACCCAGCGGACGATCTGGACGAGGTCCGCAATCGAGTAGTCGTCGATCGTGCGGCCCTTGAGCGGCGGCCCCTTCTCCCCGAAGATCCGCGTGCCTCCCAAGGCGGGCGACTGGCCCGGCTTCGCGGCCGTCGTCGAGCCCGCTTCGGCGGGCAAGGGGCTCCCGGCAGCCTCCTTCGTCGCACCCGGCGCGGCGGTCGCGGCGGTCGTGGCGGCGGTGGCGGGCGGGGCAGCCGGGGCGGGCGGGGGCGTGGAAGCCTCCAGCGGAGGGGCCGCGATCGCGGCCTGCACCGCGCCGAGGAGCCGATCGCGCTCTCGCGCCTTGTCTCGGACCCACGAGGTCGACCAGACGCGGTGGAGGCGCCAGCCGAGCTGCTCCAGGACCTCCTGGCGCAGGCGGTCGCGGTCCCGCGCCGTCGGGCTGCCGTGGTACGACGGGCCGTCGCACTCCACGCCGATCGCGTAGAGCCCCGGGTTCGTGGGGTAGGGGACCGCCAGGTCGATCCGGTACGCGCTCGCCCCCATCCGGCACACCGGTGCGTGCCCGGCGCGGACCAGCTCCTCGTAGACGTCCATCTCGACCGAGCGCTCAGGGGGATTCGCCGACGACATCGCCGCCCCGCCCAGCACGCGCCCGCGCGAGGCGGCGTACTCGATGTACTCCCTCAGCAGACGGAGCCCCGCGGAGCTCGAACGCTCGGCCGCTAGGGCTGTCGGCGGGAACGACGTCACCAGCGTCATCCGCTTCCGCCCGCGCGTGATGGCGACGTTCAAGCGCCGCTCCCCGCCCTCCATGTTCAGCGGGCCGAAGTGGAGCGCGACCTTCCCCTCCGCGTCGGGGCCGTAGCCCACCGAGAGCACGATCGCGTCCCGCTCGTCCCCCTGGACCGACTCGAGGTTCTTGACGAAGACCGGCTCGCTCGCCTCCTCGGCAAAGTACGGCACGACGTCGGCGTTCTCCTCGCGCTCGAGGGCCGCCTCCAGACGCTCCTGGATCGCCTGCTGGTGCTGGATGCCGAGCGCGATCACGCCGAGCGACTCGTCGGGCCGCCTTCGCGCGTGGTCGAGCATCCGCGCGACCACCTCCTCGACCTCCCGCGGGTTCCCACGGCGGCTCCCCGAGGCGTACACGGCGTCGGTCAGGAGGACGTGCTGGATCCCGTACTCCTCCTCCAGCCGCGGGTCGGGGAAGGTGAGGAGCCGCTTCTCGTAGATGTGGTGGTTCGAGAAGGCGATCAGGCTCTCGTCGCGGGACCGGTAGTGCCACGACAGCCAGCACGAGGGGAGGAACGTCGAGACCTGCTCGAGGATGCTCTCGTACCCGGCGACCGGGGTCGGCTCGTCCGTGTCGTCCTCCTCCTCGCCGACGTGGCGGAAGAACGGCGTCGGGGGGAGCTGGCGGCTGTCACCCGCGACGATCGCCTGGTCCGCCCTGAGGAGCGCGGGGACGACGTCCTCGGGGAGGAGTTGGGAGGCCTCGTCGAAGACGATGCAGTCGAACCGCACGGCCTCCAGGTCGACGAACTGCGTCACCGAGAGCGGCGACATCATCCAGCAGGGACGGAGCGAGAGCAGGACGTTTGGCGCGGCCGCGAGGAGCTGGCGGACGTGGAGCCCTCCGCGCTTGCGGTGGATCTGCGCCTTGAGCGTCCGCTCCTCCTCGGGGAAGGCGTTCATGACCTTCGTGGCCCGCTCGGCGTGCTCCCGTCTCACGCGAAGGACGGCGAGGTCGAGCTGCTCGACGTCCTCCTTCTGGAAGGCCTCGATCCGCTTCAGGTGCAGGTGCGGGTCGAAGCCGCGGAGCTCCGGCTCGTTCGCCAGCGCCCCCTCGACAAGCGTGCGATCGACGCCCTGGCGCAGGCACGCGGTCCACTGCGCGCCGGGGACCGCGCGGCGCACCACCTCCGCGGCGAGGTCGCGGAGACCGAGCGTGGAGAGCTCCCGCGCGACGGCGCGCTCCTCCAGGACGTCGGCGAGGACCGGCAGCTCGCCCTCCGCGCGTGCGGCGACCGCCGCCTCGTCCCGGAGTCCGGGCGCGCTGGCCAGCGCGCCCGCCGGCAGGATCGACAGCAGGAGGTTATCGCCGGCGCAGATGCGCGTGCGCGCGTCGCGCAGCGCCTCCGCGGGCCCCTTCCAGGCATCGCGCTGGGCCCGGCCCGTGAGGAGGTCCCGGACCGCGGGAGGCTTGTGCACGGCGCCGGCCGGATCGAGGGCCTGCACGACGAGGGCGTACCACTCGACGGCGCTCGACATCGGCTCGAGAGGGGACCACGGGTCCGCGTACCACTGCGCGAAACTCCCCGCGGCCGACTTCCCCGCCAGGGCGCGCCTCCCGTCGCGCACGCGCTTCGCCAGGGCGAGGTCCGTCGCGAGCTCCACGAGCCCGGGCGACCGGTCCTTCTGCGCGTGGGCCAGCACGCCCTCCCGCGCGCTCCGATACGCCTTCGAGAGCGGCAGGACGGGCCTCCACCACGCCGCGGCCCACGCCTGGAAGCGCGGGACGATCGTATCGAGGTCCAGGTCGAGCACCGAGGGCTTGAACCGATCGAACAGCCTCCGCTCGTCGACGCGGTACGTCTGGACCCGCGCGCCGAACGACTCGAATTCCGAGCGCAGCTTGGAAGGCAGCTCGCTCATCCACTCGGAGGGCAGGTCCGTTCCTCCCTGGCACAGGTGGGTGAGGAGGAGGACGAGCGCGTCGAAGCCCGCGCGGGTCTCGTCCGCGGGCAGGCCGAGGCGCGCGCGGGCGTCGGAGGCGAGGGCGTCCTCGATCGCGTCCCGCATCGCGCCGATCGTCTCTCGCGCCCGCTCGGGCGCGCGGTCCTGGGCCCACGGCGTCCGGAGGAACAGTGAGTCCCTCGCGGCGTCGAGGCGCTCCCTCAGGACGCGGAGCGACTCCAGGAGGCGCTCGCCCTTCTCGATCCGCTCGGGCGTCCACGTCCCGACGTCGGCGACGCGGAACCTGAGGTCGGGCAGGCCGGCGTTCGCCAGGACGCGGCCGTACGTCTCGTACAGGCTCGATCCGAGAGGGGGGCGCTTCTTCGCCAGGGCCGCGGCGTACCCGTTCAGCGCGCGGCGCTCCTCCTCCAGCCGCCGGAAGGTCTCCTTCCCGTCGACCGGGCGGGCCGTGCGGACCTCGTCGAGCGTCTCGCGGAAGCGCGCGTAGACCTGCTGGCGGTCGGCGCGCGCGGCGTGGAGGTCGAGACAGAGGTGCTCGAGCCCGCGGCCCTTCAGGCGGTTGAAGACGACCTCGAGCGCGGCGCGCTTCTCGCTGACGAAGAGCACCTTCTTCCCCGCTCCGACCGCCTCCGCGATGACGTTCGCGATCGTCTGGCTCTTCCCCGTCCCCGGCGGCCCCTGGATGACGAAGCTCGCCCCGCGCTTCGCCATCTCCACGCACTGCTGCTGGCTGGAGTCGGCGTCGAGGACCTGGTAGACCCGGTCCGGCGGGACGGCGTCGATCTCCTCCGGGCGGACGGCGGGGATGGCCTCCTGGCTCGTGCGGAAGGCCCGCAGGTCCCCGACGAGCCCCGCGAGGATCGGGTTCGCGGCGATCTCGCGCTCGTGCGCCTCGACGTCCCTCACGATGACCATCTTCTGGTAGGCGAGGAGCCCGAGGCAGGCCTCTCTCCGGATCGACCAGCCTCGGTCCTTCGGGAGCTTCGCCTCGACCGCCTCGAGGAGGCGCGCGAGGTTCGACGGGGGAGGGGCGGGCGGTGTCGCGGTCGGGGCGGACGGGTCGGGCTCGGCCTCGATCTCGGTCTCCTCCTCGAGGTCGGGCAGATCGATCGAGACGCCGACGTCCTCACGGAGCTGCTGCTCGAGGAGGGGGTTCAGGCGGAACGGGTCGTCGGTCCCCTCGAGCACGAACTTCCGTCTGCCTCCCGTACCGATCCGCACGGGGACGAGGATGATCGGCGTGCTGCACGGCACGTCGGGGTGGAGCGACGTGGTCCACTCCAGGAAGCCGAACACGGCGAAGAGGGGGTTCACGCCGCGCTCCTCCTCGAACTCGCGCGACCGCGCGCGGAGGGTCTTCATCGCGAGGAGGGCCTGGTCGTCGGCGGGCTCCGTGGGGAGCTGTTCCAGCGGGACGCGCGCGCCGTCGAGGAGGCGATCGAAGAGGTCGTCGATCGGCGGAAGGACCTTGAGAGTCGTGCGGAGGGTGGGGCGGAAGTAGAGCAGGCGGTTGCGCCGCGTCCGGTCGGCGAGGCGGTCCTTCCACGTGCGAGAGGCCGCGCGGACCTTGGCGAGGAGGGCCTCATCGACGGGCGGAGCCGCGGCGGGGACGGGCCTGGCCGCGGGGGGAGGCGGGACGATCGGGGCGGCGGGGAGGGGGACCTGGATGAGCCTCCCGCACGAGGGGCACTTCCCCGTGCGTCCGGCCGCCTCGTCCGGGACGCGGCACGGCTTACCGCAGGCCGGGCAGCCGAAGTGGATCACGGCGTGGTTCAATCTCCCTCGTCATGGGTAGCACGACGCGACCGAGACGAGTGATGCGGCCCGCTTCACAAGGCTCAAGGCTCAATGACCACCTCTCAAGGAAGCGCCAAGTCGCAAGACTCGAACTCGGCAGTCCTTCAGCCTTTCACATTGGGCCTTGCGTGAGAGTTGGTCATTGGGTCTTGGGCCTTGTTGGCGAGACGCGCTCCTGACCTGGATGGTGCCGGGAGTGTTGCCCACGCCTGAAGCATGCCTGGATCACTGGTCATCCGGTGTTGCTAGTCGTCTCCGAGGATCTCCTCGCCGCCGTCGAATCCGCGATCGAGGAGCGGGTCGGCGAGGTGGACCTTGAGGGCGAGGGGGACCTGCACGGTCGTCCGGACCCTCGTGATCTGCATCCGCGGGACCTCGATCGCCACGAGGAGTCCGCTGCCGTTGCCGCCCGTGACGTCGATGCTGATCGGGTCGAGCGAGAGCAGCTCCGCGTTCGTCGCGCGGACCTCGATCGTCCCGATGGCGCTGTCGTAGGCGACGTACCGCTCCCAGGCGTCGTCGTAGTACGCGAGCATCTTGTTCGCGGTCGCCTCGGCGTCCTGGATTCCGAAGTCCTGGCCCGCCTTGACGTACTCCTTGTGGCCGCGGAGCCGCGTCCCGCGGTTCGCCTCGGCGAGGTGAGACAGCGCGAGGTTGAGGGCGTCCTCGGCGCGGCGCAGGAAGGCGCGGCGCTCGTCGCGGGCCTGCAGCCGCCTGGTCGTCTCCGCGGAGTACCACTTCCCCTTGTACTCGACGTGTCCCTTCGCCTCGTGCCGCTCTCGGGGAGTCATCCACACGCCCTCGTGCAGGACGAATCCCAGGAGCTTGCGGGCCTCGGCGTGGTTCGGGTCCAACTCGACGACCTTCTTCGCCTCCTCGCGCCCCTTGGCGGTCCACTTCCCCTCGATGCAGAGCTGGGAGAGGCGCCAGCGCCCCGCAACGTCGTCCGCGGCGACCTTCGCGGCCTCCTTCGCGTAGACGGTGAGGATGCAATCGGCCTTCTCGACCCCCGCGACCTTCTCCTTGGGGATGTGCGTGACGCCCGCGGTCGTGGTCACCTTGTACGAGGAGCCGGCGTCCTCGACGATCCCCTCGATCCGTCCGCCGGTGTTGAGGTGGACGACGTCGGCGAGGAGGGCGCCCGACAGCGCTAGCAGCGCGGGGAGGGCAAGGCGTGCCATGTTGGTCCCCTCGATGGGACGGAAGCCCCTGACTGCGCTAGGATGGCACCCCGGGGCCCGGAGGGTCAAGTCATTTCCGGATGAAGCGCCGCGGCTTCTGCTTCTCCTTCCACTTCGTCTCCAGCTCCTTGAGGTCCTTCTTCATCGCCTGCCGCTCGGCGGGGGAGAGGCGGGTGACGAAGAGGATCCCGTCGAGGTGGTCCACCTCGTGCTGGAGGGCGCGGGCGAGGAGGCCCTCGCCGGTGACCTCGAACGGCTTGCCGTCGAGTCCGAAGGCGCGCACCGAGCAGACGTTCGCCCGTTCGACCTTCCCCATGAGGCCCGGGAAGGAGAGGCACCCCTCCTCGTCGATCTCCTGCCCGGACATCGAGGTAATCTCGGGATTCACGAGGATCAGCTCGTCCTTCGGCTCCCACGTGGTGTTGATGACGGCGATGCGGAAGGAGTAGGCGACCTGGGGCCCGGCGAGCCCCACGCCCTTCGACTTGTACATGAGGTCGAACATGGCGCGGACCTGCTCGCGGAGGGCCTCGTCGAAGGCCTCGACGCGGTCCGGCGGACGCTTGAGGGCGGGGTCGGGATAGAGGACGAGATCCATGCAGGGAGATTGTACGCACCGCGTCGTCCGTCGCAACTCCTTGTCGCGAGCCGGAGATCGCTTGACTCCGGTCCGCCGCGGCGCTATTTTGTCCTACCGGCCCGGCCTTTGCCGTCGCGTGGATGGCAGCCAGGTCCTTTCCGTTCGCGCAGCCCTCACGCCATCAAGCGGTTACGCTCTCTCACCGGGGCGCGACCCGGGCCGCGACGGGCTCCTCGCGGAGGATTCTGCTCGATGGTCGACATCGAAAAGCTGTTTGCACGGGCTTCCGAGGCGTTCCAGGCTGGGAAGTACGACTACGCGAACACGATGTTCGTGGACATCCTGAAGCTCGACCCGAACCACGTGAAATCGCATCAGATGCTGCGGGTCTCGTGCATCCGGGAGTGCGAGGCCAAGGGGTACCAGGGGAAGCTGGGGGCCACCATCCAGCAGGCGAAGATCCAGGCCCAGTGCGGCGTCACGAAGGACTCCGACTCCCGGATCAAGCTCTGCCAGGACTTCCTGCTCAAGAACCCCCACAACGAGACGATCCGTCTCGCCATGGCGCGGGCCTACCGCGACAAGGGGGCGATGGAGGGGAGCATCGCCGAGTTCGAGATCGTCTTCAGCGCAAACGGATCCTCCGTGGCCGCGGCCAAGGCCCTCGGGGAGCTGTACGCCGACAAGAAGGACTTCAAGAAGGCGCAGGACTACTTCCAGATCGTGATGAAGCTCGCCCCCGAGGACCGCGAGGTCGGCGGGCGCCTGAAGGACATCCTGGCCCGACAGACGATCCAGGAGACCGGGATCGAGGACGCCAAGTCCACCCAGGACCTCATCAAGGACAAGGACAAGGCGAAGGAGCTGTCGCAGGCGCAGAAGCTCGTCAAGACAGAGGACGAGCTGGAGCAGGAGGTCGCCAAGCTGCGCGCGCAGATCGACGCGAGCCCCGGCAACGTCGGGAACGTGAAGTTCTTCAAGAAGATCGGCGAGATCTACGTGAGGAGCAAGGCCTTCGACCAGGCGATCGCCGTCCTCGAGGAGGCGCAGGAGCTGGACAAGATGGACGGCCAGATCAAGATGAAGATCGGCGACATCAAGGTCCAGAAGTTCGACACGGCGATCGCGGAGGCGCTGTCCGAGGGGAACCAGGACGAGGTGCGCAACCTGAAGATCGCGAAGTTGAAGTTCCAGATCGACGACTTCCAGAACCGCGTGAAGGAGCACCCGACGGACATGGCGGTCCGTTTCCACCTCGGGACGTACTACTTCACCGGAAAGATGTTCGACAAGGCGATCAACGAGTTCCAGTTGACGGTGAAGGACCCGAAGCGGAAGACCGAGTCGATGACGTGGCTCGGGCGCTGCTTCGTCCACAAGGAGATGTACGTCGTCGCGATCTCGCAGTTCTCGAAGGCGCTCGAAGCCGGAAACGTCACGAGCGAGCAGGCCAAGGAAGTCCGGTACTTCCTCGCGGACGCCTATGGCAAGGCGGGGGAACCCGCGAAGGGGGTCGCCGAGTACGACAAGATCATGGAAGAGGACATCAACTACAAGGACGTCTCCGCGAGGCGCGCGGAGATGGCGAAGGAACTGAAGAAGTAGTCGGTCAGGAGGACTCGGACCCATGGCGCACTCGGTCTCTGCGCGCAAGAAGATCCGTCAGGGCGCGCGGCGGAACATGGAGAACAAGGCGGTCCGCTCGCGGGTCCGCACGCAGATGAAGAAGGTCCTCACCGCGGTCGCCGCCAAGGACGCGGCGAAGGCGAAGAAGGAGCTCCTCGTCGCCTGCTCGCTGCTCGACAGGGCGGCCCGGGGGAAGGTGATCCACGCCAACGCTGCGAGCCGGTACAAGTCGCGGCTCACGCGTCGCGTCAACACGGTCGCCCCGGCGAAGTAGCGTCGAGGGCCCCTGATCGGGCCCGGCTAGGACTTCGGCGGCGCCTGCTTGGCGGCCTTCTTCCGACGCTTCGCCTTCGAGCGCTGCTTGATGTGGAGCCGGCTGCGGTGCTTGCGGGGCTTCATTTCGGTGCCTCCGGAGACGGGGTCCCTTCGTACCAGGCCTTCCAGTTCGCCTTGTCTCGGCCGAATCCCTGACCGGTGATCGCCGCGAGGGCGGTCGCGGCCGCGGAGGAGACGCTGTAGTCGGGGTCGCTGAGCGCCTCGATGAGCGCCGGGATCGCCGCCCGGTCGCCGAGCGTCCCCAGGCAGCGGGCGGCCACCCGCCTGACATTCGGGTTCTCGTCCCTCACCAGGACGTCGACCACCTTCGGCGCGACCGAGCTGTCGCCGATCTTCTCCAGCGCCTCCACGGTATCCCAGCGGACGTGCTCGTCTCGGTCCGTGAGCGCCTGGGCGAGGAACTGCACCGCCTCGGGGTCGCGGCTCTCGCCGAGCTTCACGGCCGCCTGCGCCCGAACCAGCGAGTCGGGGTCGTTGAGGAGCTTGGCCGCGATGGCGGGGTTCTCCGAACGGTCCCCCGCGCCCGTCTTCGCGGCGATCGCCTCCCGTCTGTAGTCCGGATCGGTGTCGGTGAGCTGCCCCTGGTGACCGGAGCAGCCCGCGAGGAGTGCCAGGGAGACGATCCAGGCCGATCGCGACGTCATTTCACCCCGATCCGGTCGAGCCGACTCGCGAACCGCGCGACTCCGCCCGCGAGCGCGTCGGCGATCTTCTGCCGCATCGCCGAGTTCCCCAGCCGCTGCGCGCCGGCCGTGTTCGAGAGGTAGTCCATCTCGACGAGGACGGCGGGACAAGGAGCCCACTTGATCACGTGGAATCCCGCCTCGCGCACCCCCCCGCGGTCGGGGATCCGCGTGGAGCGCATCGAGGTGCGGATCTCGTCCGCGAAGGCGGCGGTGCGGATGCGGTTCAGGTCGTAGAGGGCGGCGGGCGTCCTGGCGACCCTCTGGTTGGCCGTGGAGACCGACTTCCAGATCCTCGCCTCGACCTCCTTGCGGCTCTCGGCACGGGAGCGGTAGACCTCAAAGCCCACCACGCCGGCGTTGTTGTTGGCGTTCGAGTGGATGGAGATGAACAGGTCCGCCTTGCTGCGCTCCGCGAGGCGGACGCGGGCGTCCAGGTCGTTTCGGTACTCCTTGGCGACCTCGCGGTCGGACTCCCGGGTCATGAGCACGCGGAAACCCATCTTCGTCAGGGCATCCCTCAGGAGGCGGGCGACCTCGAGGTTGACCTTTTTCTCCTCGAGGCCGTTGCGCGCCTTCGCGCCGTCGAACTTCCCGCCGTGCCCCGGGTCGATCACGATGGTGATCGCGCGGGAGGGGCCGGGCTGCCTCCTGGCTTCCTTGCCGCCGGACCTCTCCGGGTCGGGGGGTGGCCGGAACCCGCCCGCCAGGGCGGCGGCGATCTTCTGGGCCGAGTCCTTCGGGACCTTGGCGTCCATGCCCTCGACGTGCGCGGCCCCGGAGAGCGGGATCTGGTTGCCGTTCACGACGGCCACGGAGAGGCCGTCCCGGACGACGACGCGCTGGCCGTCCCCCGTGAGGACGCCCTTGCCGTTCCCCTCGACGGTATAGGCGAGCCCGCAGTCCTTCCCGATCGCCGAGAGAGAGACGTAGCCGTCGGGGATCTTGTCGTTCCCGCGGGAGCGGGGGCCGGACGTGCAGCCGACGGCGCCGATCAGGGCGAGCAGGACGACCACGGGGGCGGCGAGCCCTCGCATGGCGGACACCCTCCAGAGTTGGCCGGCAGCTTGGGAGATTCTATCGACGAGCCAGAGTGGCGGTCAAGGGGGACGGATGAGGTTACGAGGAGGGGCGTGAAGCGGAGCAGCACCGCTGCCCCCGGCAGGGCCCCTCCTCGTTCAACTAGGTGTATCGGCGAATCGACGCCCGTGCCTGAAGGGGGCCGCGGGGGCGGCGATCCATATCTGATATCAGAGCTCAGATATCAGATATCTGATATCTGAGCTCTGACATCAGATATGTTCAGGTCTCGTGGCCTTATCCCCCCGCAAGCGCCGCGACCAGCTCCTCCAGCGCCCTGACCCCCGCGGCCACCTCCCCCGCGTCCCTTGCCCCGTACAGCTTCATCCCCGCTGCCGCCAGCCCCGCCGCGGCCTGGTCTCCTCTCCCCGCCAGCGCCGGCAGCGCCGCGGCGAGCGCCTTGGCCCACCTCGTGCGCCACTCCGCCAGCCACCCCGCCTCGGGCGTGCCCCGCGCCCACTCCGCCGACAGCTCCTCGCCGAGCGCGCGGAACGGCTGCGCGTCGAACGCGGCCTGCGCCGAGGCGTCCACGATCCCCGTCTCCTCGAACACCCGTCGCATCCGTTCCCGGAACCGCTCGACCCCTCCCAGCGCCGCCGCGAGCAGCGTCTCGGGGGCCTCCTTGGACAGCGGCGCCTCCGAGGCCTCACGCAGCACCTGGACGAGCCCCTGGTGCCGCGCCTGTCCGAGCCCCGAGACGTGCAATACCTTCACGTACGGACGCTCGTGGTTCCGCATCTCCCGCGCCTCGATCCGCTCCGCCCACGCCGCCTGCCACGTCTTGTACGCCGACTCGTCGAATCCTGCCGTGCGGGCCTCCTGGAGCCGCTTCGCCAGCTCGTCCGCGAGCCCCGCGAGCGCCTGGAGGTCGGCCCTGAGTCGCTCCTTCTCCCGCGCGATGTCCTTCTCGCGGTCCCCCGCGGCGCCGATCGAGAGCGTCGCAGAGGCCCTGGACTCGGACGTCGGGGGCGGCTTCATCCCTTCGAGCACCGCGTCGCGCTGGCGCGACGGGTCGAAGACGACCTCCGCTCGGTACGACCCCGACAGGGGCGGGCCGTTCGTCCGCGCGAGGGCGATGGAGAAGGCGCCTCCCGTGGTCTCGCAGCGCCCCTGGTCGATGAGGACCGGCCGGTCGCCCGACTCGTCGTAGAGGAACACCGACAGGATGGCGCGGTCCGGGAGGCTGCTCCTGCCGCCGACGGTGAAGACCGTCCACGGGGCGCCTTCCGTCGCGGGGCCGGGCTCGATCGTCGCCTCGATCGACGGGTCTCCCGCGAGCAGCGGCACGGCCAGCAGCAGGAGGACCGCTCGCCGCATGGGCGTCACTTGTAGAAGGTCCGCAGGTCGCCCCGCACCTTCTCTGCCTCGACGAGGAAGGCCTCGCGTTGCCGCCTCAGCCCCTCCGGCAGGGCCTGACCCTCGCTCCCCACGGCGCCGTCCGCCGCGACGATGAGCGCCTTCAGCCCCGCCACGGCGGCCTGGATCGACTCGGCCGCCGCGCCGATCGCCTTCGCCCGCTTCTCGTTCAACTGCCGCTTCGAGTCGTCCGGGCCCATCGGCCCCTCCACGCCCGCGGCGCTGACCTTCCGCTCGTGCGCCCCCGGGGCGACGCGGCGCGCGAGGTCCTCGAACGCCGCGAGGGCCTCGTCGAAGTCGCGCCTCCACGGCCCCCAGTCGTCGCGTCCCGGGAGGCCCGCCTCCGGAGTCGCCTGGATCGCAAGCTGGGCCGGCAGGTCGGCGAGCGAGAAGGCGCACTCCCAGATGAAGATGAACTTGAGCTCGCCGAGCTTCTTCTCGACGTACGCGGCGCTCTTCACCTTCATCGCCTCCGGGTCGTTCCCCTGCGTCTTCCCCTCGGCCGAGCGCCAGAGGGACGACTCGTGGTCCCCGAGGTTGAGGACGACGTCGTTCACGGCCGCGTAGCAGGCGGGGAAGTGGGTCGGGTACTTGTCGTGGAAGATCGCCGCCCGCTCGATCAGGGCGTCGATCTCGCGCCTTGCGGACTCGTGCCACGACGTGTACTCCGCGGCCTTCTCCTTCAGCTTCCCGGCGTTGGAGAGGGCGATCCACTCGTTGAGCTTCGACGTGATCGAGGCGATCTGCCCCAGGTCGGTGCCGATCCGCTCCACCTCCGCGCGGAAGGCCGCCACGAGCGCCGTCGGGGCGCCCACGAACACGTCGCGCTCCGCCACGGGCCTCGTCTGCCCGCCGATGGACTCCTCCACCTCGTCGCGTTGGCGGCCCGAGACGGTGACGACGAGCGAGTACCTTCCGGGCGGGATGGCGGCGGGGAACCCGTCGAGCTTTCCCCGGCACTCGCCTCCCTTCACCTCGCCCCGTCCGCGGACCGCGGCGCGCGTCAGCGGGCCCTGGACGGAATCGAACCGCGACTCGAGGGCGAAGTCGAAGATGGCGCGGTCGGGGAGGTTCGTCCGGACCTGGTACTGGACCGCGCCCCCCTTGGCCTCCGTGTCGAACCAGGCGGACTCCACGGTCACGGCGATGTCGGCCCGAGCGGCCGAGGCGATCAGGACGACGAGGAAGGCAGTGCGCATAGTGCCACCAAGCTCTCGAGACTCGCGACGAGGGGCGGCCCGGCGGGCCGCCCCTACAAGGAATGACGGGCGGCAACCGTGCAGGGGCGACGCGGCGCATCGCCCCTCGCCGGGACGCGAGCCCGGCACTCTACTGCATCACCCAGGCCCAGGAAAGGAATCTCGGGCCCTTCGTCAGCGTGATCGTGATGTCGTCGAACACGAGGGAGTCGACGATCCCGTCCCCGCCGCCCACGCCGGGATAGAAGTGCACGCGGTAGCGGATCGGCTCTCCGGCGATGACGTCGGCCTTCTCCCCGCCGGGCTGCGTGTACTCGCGCCCACCGGGGAGGCCCGAACGGTCGTACGCCTTCACGAGCTCGACCGTGATCCGCCCGTTGGGAAGGCTCACGGGGACGAACGGCGTCCACGCGACCGTCGCGATCTGGACGGGCGTGCCGGGCGGGAGGTTCGCCTCCGCCGCGAGGTCGATCGCGCGGCTCGTGAACGTTCCGTCCTCCTCGTTGTAGAAGCGCCCGTCGTTGAACTCGTCGAGGATGCGGTTCTCCGAGTTCGGGTTCACGCGGTCCCACACGATGACCTCGTCCATCGTCGCGTCGGGGACGGTGTTGATCGCCCCCGCGGTCCGCCTCTCGCCGAGCCTGAGCATCTCGCCGTCGTAGGGCGTCGGCGTGCTCACGTCGCCCGTCTGGTAGGCGAACACGCCCGACACCTTCCTGCCGTTGACGTAGAGCACGTCCATGTTCTCGTGGTGCGTGGCGGGGTAGTCGTACCCGCGCCCCTCGAACCTCTCGCCGTCGTGGATCCACCCGACGTGCAGCCACTTCCCTCCCTCGAACATCGTCCCCCACGTCTCTCCGCCGCGGTCGATCGACCCGTGGCCGTGCTCCAGGTGGTTGATGCAGGGCGTCGCGCAGGCCCCTTCGTAGCTCTCCACGGTCCCGCCCGCGAGGATCGCCGGCGTGTCCCAGGGCTCCTGGTACTCGTAGCCGCCCTCGCTCGTCGACTCGATGAAGCTCGTCACGGTGCAGTAGACGCCGAGCGGCATCACGGGGATGTACGGGTCTCCCGTGTTCTTCTGCCACGTCATGAAGACGCGGCTCCGCCCCGCGTGCTCGGGGAAGAAGTGCGGCTTGATCCAGAAGGAGGCCGAGAAGCTGTTCGGGTTCCGCGGCATGTAGTCGTACATCGCGACGCTGTCGAGCTCCGCGTAGACCCCGTCGGGGAAGAGCTTCCCGGGCTTCCAGGAGCCCGACCCGCCCGCCTGGTTGACGAGCTTGTCGAAGTACGGCCCGTTCGCGTCCCTGACGAAGGTGTGGCCGCTGTCGGAGTTCAGGCCCCGCTCGAAGTACGTCGCCAGGAAGTCCGCGCTCGCTCCGGACGACTCCTTCGTCGCGAGCGTGATGTGGCCGTCGTAGTCGGCGTCCTTCGTCCACGCGGGGTTCGGCATCTCCGGGTAGACCATCAGCGAGAGGTCGCCGGAGGTCTTCCCCGATCCGCGCTCGCGGCTGATGATGTTGTCCTTGATGTCGTCGTTGTTCTTCCACTGATCATAGAGGAAGTCCTTCTGCGTCGACTCGCGATAGATGTCGAACATCTTCACGTCGACGAGGACCTCGCTCTCCGCCACGATCTGGCGGAACTGGTTCAGGACCCGTCCGATCGACTCGACTTCGTAGTACCCCGCCGGCGCGAACGTCAGCTCCGTCGTCCAATAGGTCAGGTCGGTCTTGTCCACCCAGGCGAAGCGGAAGTACTCGGGGTTGAAGTCGTTGATCTGCGAGTTCGGGTTGAAGTTCGCCTTGAGGACGTCCATCTGCTGCCGCGAGAGGATCCCGCTCGTCCAGCAGTCGTCCCAGAGGAACTTGTTGAAGTCCTGCCACGTCGTGAACTGAGTGGCGCGGCGGCGGGCGACGATCGCGTCGGCGACCCGCTCCGCCTGAGTGCGCGAGATCGGGGGGGCCTGGCGGATCTGGCCAAGCGCGCCGTTCGCGCCGCTGTACGTGTAGAAGACGCTCATGAAGGCGTAGCCGTCGTTCACGTCGGTGCTCAGGCTCTCCTCGTCGAGGTAGAACCCCGTGAGGTTCCAGAGGAGCGCGATGAGGACCTCGCGCGGCGCGAGGTTGACGTTGACGGGGCAGCGGCCGACGACGGTCCCGTTTGCGTCCTTCGGAAAGTCGATGCGGCGCGGGCGGACCTCCTCCCACGTGTAGACGTAGGTCCCCACGGCCAGGCCCGCGCGGATGCGCTGGTTCAGGGGGACGGCGTTGACGACCTTCTTGTCGAACCAGCCGTAGACGGTGAAGAGGTTCTTCACCTTCTCGAACTCCGTCGCCGTCAGGCGCAGGCGGTCGCGGATCTCGAGGAGGGAGCCGTAGGGACGGTTCTGGAAGAGCCGGGTGCCAAGGCCGCGCCCGAGGCCGGAGACCTCGCAGAGGTTCTCGAGCATCGGCTGCAGGTGCGGGTGGCCGTCCATGTTGACGTTGAGCTTCCGCGAGAGGTCGCTGACCTTGACGGAGTAGATGTCGCCGTTCTGCGTGTACGTGGAGGGGAGGATGCCCGTCACGCCGACGAGCTTCCCCTCGACGTCGAGCATGTCTCCCGCGTCGGCGCGGGCGTTGCGATTCACGTCGTGCATGTAGGAGGGGTGGGGCGCGCGGTTGAGGGGGCAGCTCTCCTCCTCCCAGCCGTTCCCGTTGACGTCCTCGCCGGGGTTGGCGACGCCGTCCTCGTTCATGTCCTCGCCGTAGAACTTGTGGCGGAGCATTGTGGCGGGGTCGCGGATCTCCTGCGTGAGGCGGCCCACGGCGACCTCGACGCCCGAGGTGGCGAGCATCTTGGAGCGGACCTGGTCGACGTAGTTGCGCGACACGTTCCGCTCGACGCGGGAGATGCTGGCGAAGGTGAAGGCCAGGAGGGCCAGCATCCCGAGGACGGCGATGGAGAAGATGAGGACGACGCCCCGGCTGCCCTTCGCGGGCCTGAGCGGATCGCTCTTGCCCATGGCGCGCTCCTTTCCCTCGAAACCCAATAGACCCCAAGCTCTAGCTCGCAAGCCGATCACCCCGGCTCGGCTCCGAGCAGCGCCGCAAGGCGCACCTGGGTGAGCCTGCGTGGAACCAGAGTGAGTCGCTCTGCATTTCTCTAACGACTGTTTTCACAGTGCATTGCATCATCGTCGTGGCTCACCTGGGTTCGCTCGCACCAAGGTGAGTCTCCCGCGATTCGACGCGAATCCCGATCAATCCGGACCTCCCTCATGCGTAGGTTACGGTCCCGTAATGAGATAAGGGCCCCGAACGTACTCGCTCACGGTGCGACTTCAACATAGGTGAGTGACCGGCACGGGAGTTACGCACCGCGGAGAGTGCGCGAGGTGTCCGATCACCCGGGCGTAACCTCCGTTTCCCCCGGGGAAACGGGCGGACACGCCGCCCTGGCACCGATCTGGCAGCACGCATTGTGTCCGCCGACGCGCCCGCGCGCAAGTCCTTACGCGCGGGGGCCGAACCGCGAAGGGTGTCCACGGGGTTTCGAGTCGATTGTCCAGGGGGTGTGCAGTGCTGGGTCTTCGCTGCGTGTCGCTCGTCCTCCTCCTCGTCTCCGCGGCCTGGGCCGACGAGGCGAGGCGGATCCAGTGGAAGCCCCGCACGGGCGACCGCTACGACTTCTCGATGACCTCGGCGGTCGACACCGAGGACACGACCCAGGGGCGGGAGAAGGAGGCGGAACTCAGGGCGGAGGTCTCGGCGGAGCTCCGCATCACCGAGGTCGACGACGATGGCGACGCGAAGGCGGTGCTCCGCTTCCGCCGCATCCGCGCGTCGCTCGACGCGGGCGAGCGCGAGGCGAAGGTCGACCTCGACGAGAAGGAGCTCTCCGGCTCGACCGTGAAGGTGGAGCTGGGGCGCATGGGGGGACTGTCGGTCGACGCCTCGGACCTCGACGGCGTGGCCCGTGGCGTGGAGCTGGCGGTCCACTTCGCGGGGCTCTTCTTCCAGCTCCCCGAGGACCCGATCAAGGAGGACCAGGAGTGGGAGCTCGACAAGGGGTCAATCTCGCTCCGCGTGCGCGTCCGGGACATCCGCAGCGAGGGGAAGGACGAGATCGCCTTCCTCGACGGGACGGCGAAGGGGAAGCAGGAACGAGGCGGCGCGCGGGCGGAGGCGCACGGCAAGGTGGCCCTCGAGTTCAATGTGACGCAGGGGTACCTGCGCCTCCTCGACGAGGACTACTCGACGAAGCTCTCCTCGAGCAAGGGCAAGGTCTCGGTCGCGATGACGCGCCGCGTGTTGGTGACGAAGTCGAGGGAACGGTAGACTCCTCCCGCTGCGCGGCGATAGGATGCCGCCTTCCGCCAGGGAGGTGACCATGCCGACGCGCACGCTTGCCGCGCTCCTCTTCGCCGTCCCGCTCTTCGCGGGGGAGACCCCCGTCGCGGGGCCCCCGTGGCAGATGAGCTACCCCGAGGCCCGCAAGGAGGCCCTCTCCGCGGGGAAGCCGCTCTTCCTCTACTTTACGAAGACCTACTGACCCGCCTGCGTCGTGGTGGAGGAGCAGTTGCTCCCGAAGGCCGAGTTGAAGGCCGTCTACGGCGACGTGGTCTGGGTCTGGGTGTACCGCGACTTCAAGAACGACGAGCGGGACCGCGCGGCGGAGCGCGTCGAGATCCGTTTCAGCGTAACGACCTACCCGAACCTCTTCCTCGTCGACCCGTCCTCGCAGGAGGTCCTCTCCGAGACCGGCCGGGAGCTCGGCGGGTTTCTCTCGGCGGTGAAGGCGGCCGCGTCGCGCGTGAAGAAGGGGAAGGCGGCCGCCGGGGACGATCCGGACGCGACCGCGTGCGAGCTCGAGGACGCGACGGCGGCGAAGAAGTCGCACGCGAAGGCGGCGACGCTCGTCGGCGACGCCGACCCCGTGGTTCGGTTCCGCGCGCTGCAGAACCTCGTGGGGACGGATGCGGGCGTGGTGGTGAAGCGCGCGAAGGGACTGCTCGAGGTGAAGAGCGACCCGTTCCGCTTCGCCGTTCTCGACGCGCTCAAGGCCGCGGGCGACGCCGGCGCCTCCCAGGCGGTCCTCGCGCTCCTGAAGGACGCGGACTCGCCGCAGGTCGCCTCGCGGAATCCGAACGTCCTCAGGATGCACGCCGCCGACGCCCTCGGCGCGATGGGAGACGCCTCGGCGATCGAAGCGCTGCGTCCCTTCGCGACGAGCGGCGACTTTCTGAACGGCGTGACGCGGACCTCGGTGCAGGCAGTCGCCTCGATCGGCTCCCGCTGCGGCGACAAGGCGAAGCGCTCGTCGGCGGAGGCGCTCCTCGGCGCGTTCCCGAAGGCCGACGCGGTCCCCGCGAACCAGGTCGCGCACCGCAAGACGCTCGTGGAACTGGTGCATAAGGAGCTCGAGGGCCTGCTCGGGAGCGGCCCCGATCTGCCCGCCGATTGGACGGAGGCCTCCCGCGCGGCGCTCCTCAAGGCCTGGCAGGCCCGCCTCGGCAAGGGGCGCTGATCCGTCGCGGAGGGAGACGTTGCGGAAAATCGCCATCGTCGGCGCCCCCTCAAGCGGGAAAACCGTCCTCGCGCGGAGGGTCGCCAACACGCTGAGCATGCTCGGGTACAGCGTCGACACCGCGCTCGAGTACGCGCGCACCTACCTGGCCCGCTACGTCAAGCCGACGAAGAGACGCCGTCAGGACTCTCTCGACCAGGTCATGATCTACCTCGGGCAGAAGCGGCGGGAGGACGACCTCGCGAACAGCGAGATCGTCGTCTGCGACTCGGCGACCTTCATCCCGTTCGTCTGGGCCTGCTTCTGGGGGTTCGATCCCAAGGACCCCCGCGAGGTCATGGTCGTCCACAAGCTCTTCAAGTGGTCGATCCAGGAGATCGCCTCCTACGACGCGGTCTTCCTGCTCCCTCCCGTCCTGGAATACCGAACGAAGAAGAAGCCCTGGAAGACCTCCACGCTCAAGGAGCGGGCGGACGTCGCCGCGCGCATCGAGGGGTACCTGCGCAACGCCGGGGTCAGGTACCACCTGATCGAGACCACGTCGCTGGAGGAGCGGGAGGAGGTCGTGCTGGGCATCCTGGCCCGCACGATCGACGGCCTCAAGGAGAGGCTCGCCCAGGCGAAGCGGGCCGACGCGTGAGGTGAGCCGTGAACTGGGAGGAGAAGGCCCACGTCTTTCGTTCGGCCCTCCGTGGGTCCCTGGGGGGCGAAGTCGAGCCGAAGATCCGCGAGATCGAGGATCACCTGGCCGAGCCCTGTGGCGAAGCCTGCCTCCCGGAGCGCGTCGAGGTCACACATTCGATCTCCCCCGCGCGAGTGTCGGTCGACGTCCCGCGCGTGGCGGCGTGGAAGGTCCTCGCCAGAGTTCTCGACCACGCCCGCACAGGGCGCGACGCGTTTCTCCGCCAGTTCGCGGTGCTGCCGGAATTCCTGGCCGACGCGGACGAGGTCGTCGGCGGCGCGTGGCCCAGGTTCCCCGCGGACCCTCTCGTGCCCGATTCGTCCGTGTGGCACCACGGCGCCCTCGTGAGCGCGCTCGCCGCGTGCGACGGCGACCCGGCCCTCCTCGGATTCGCCGTGGGACCCGTGCGGTCGTTCGCGTGGTCCGCGTCGTCGTTCCAAGAGCTGTGGACGGGGACGTGGATCGCCTCGTACCTCGTCTGGGTCGGGCTCCGCACCGTGTGCGAGGAGCTCGGGCCGGACCACGTGATCTACCCGTGCGTCTCCCGCCAGCCGCTGTTCCGACAATGGGTCGGCGCCCCGACGTCGACGGACGAGCTGGCCCTCCCGGGACTCTCCAACCGCATCCTCGCCCTTGTCCCTCAGCCCATCGCCGACTCGCTCGCGGGGCGCATGGCCGAGGCGATCCGCGCCGAGTGGCGGAGGCTCGCCTCGTGCGTGGCCGACCGCGTGGAGGGGGACCGAGCGGCATGGGAGCAGGAGTGCGATCGCACGTGGGAGTTCGCCTGGGAGGCGACCTCGTGGCGGACCTCGGGGACGCAGGGACTCGCCGCCTCCTACCGGGAGTGCTTCGAGCGGAACCAGAGGCAGCTCTCCGAGGCGGTGCGGCGCCTGCCTGCCCGGCGGGAACCGGGCCGGACCTGCGCCGCCTGCGGGCGGGCGGCCCTGCCGCATGGAGAGCCGCTGTGCGCGGCTTGCCATACGAAGCGCCTGCTCCCGCTGGTAGACCTCCCCGCGCCTCTCGACCAGGTGTTTCGAGGCAGGGCGGTCCCCGCCGCCGACGACCTGGCCCTCCTCGTGATGGACGGGGATCACAGCAGCGGTCTCAGCGGGGGGACCGCGCCAGGCTTCGCGACGTGGAAGGACGTGTTTCACTCGCAGGCGGTCGCCCCGCCCGAGGGCAAGCGCTGGGTGACGCCGGCCGTCCACCTGTTCCTCAGCGAGGCGCTCGCGGACTTCGCCCTGCGCTGCGTCCCCGAAGTGCTCCGGAGGCACGGTGGCGTTCCTCTCTATGTAGGCGGGGACGACGTCGTCGCCCTGCTCCCCGCGGACAGGGTGCTCCCCGCCGCGCAGGAGATCCGCGACCGGTTCAGGACGGGATTCGTGGTGCGCAGGACCGACGGACGCATCGAGGAGTGCCCCTCGCCGTACCGCCCCAGGGTGGGTGAGAGGCTCCTCGCCCTTCCCGGCAGGGCCGGGACGACTTCGGCGGCGGTCGTGTTCCGTCCCCACGGCGGCCCCATCGTGATGGACCAGGCCCGGGACCTCCTCGACGAGGAGGCGAAGGAGCGGGCGGGGAGGGACGCCATCGCGGTGGGCCTCCCGTGCCCTTCCGGCGGCATGACTCCGTGGTCCTGCAAGTGGGAGCGCCCGAACGGCGAGAGGACCGTGGACCGCCTGGTGGCGGGTGCAGTTTCCAGCCCCGAGGAGAGCGAGATCGCGTCGCTGATCCGACCGCGCCCAGTCGACCGAGGCCGCTGAGGAACCGTGCCGGCGTTCGTTGACGTCGTTCGTTGGCGAGCGTAGAGTCCTCGCAACGTGGATGGAGGACGGGCGTGAGCGACTGGTCGGTACGACGGTCCGACGACTTCCCGCCGGCGGGCTCCCCCGCGAACCGCCTCCTCTGCTGCACCACGACCTGCTGCTGCCTGACGTTCGTCGGAGGCGGGATCGGGCTCCTCGTCGGCGGTGGCCTCGGCATCGTCTCCGGCGTACGCGGGGGAGGGAAGGCCGCCCAGCGCGACGTCGGCGTCTTCGGCATCATCCTCGGCACGCTCGTGCGCTTCGTAGCCTTCGCCGTCCTCGGCGGCGCTGCGGGCGCGGGGATCGGGTTCCTGATCGACACGGCCATGGGGACCTTCCGCTAGCATGCCCGACGCGACCCCGGAACCGACCCCTGCGCCGCCGCCCCGCAAGAGGCGCGTCCTCCGCGCGGTCGTCCTCGTCGGCCTGCTCGCCTTCGCGTGGCCGGCCTTCCGCGGGACCTGGACCGAGGCCGAGCGAACCGACGCCGCGGGGCTCGTCCGCGGAGACGTCGACAGCCGCCT
This sequence comes from uncultured Planctomycetia bacterium, assembly GCA_964649705.1. GTDB lineage: Bacteria > Planctomycetota > MHYJ01 > WSZJ01 > CAZYRM01 > CAZYRM01. The sequence goes on along the minus strand of CAZYRM010000005.1, from coordinate 25,937 downwards.
GGTCCGCCGCAATGGCGCCTCGTGGATCCAGATCTCCGCCCTCGTCGAGGCCCCGATCGCCCAGGTCTGGAAGGTCGTCCACGACCACGAGAGGATGACCGACTTCATGCCGCGCATGGCGAAGCTCAAGGTGACGGAGCAGTCGGGCTCGCACAAGCGCGTGCGAATCGACTTCCACTTCCTCGTCGATCGCTACACGGAGATCGACGTCGACGTCGAGGTCGGCGATCGCGAGCGCGTGGAGCGATGGAAGCGGTTCGGCGGGAGCCTCCCCGTAAACGAGGGGAGGTGGGTCCTCGTGCCGATCGACGCCTCGCGCACCTTCGCGCGGTACGAGGTCCACGCGGAGTCGGGGATGCCCGTCCCCGCCTTCCTGGAGCGGGCCATCCTGCGGGACGCGCTCAAGGTCGTCCTGACGCGCGTGGAGGACCGCATCGAGCGCCTCCGCCGCGAGGACCCCGCCTACCTGAACGACGCGAAATGAAGAGGCCGAGGCTCCGCGCCGGGCTCGTCGTCGTCCCTGGTCCGCCTCTCCACGTCCGCGGAGGGGACCGCGAGGTTTACCTCTTCGATGGCGCCCCCGAGCCATGGATCGGGGAGCTGCTCGGGATCCTCGATGGCCGCGACCTCGTTGCCCTCGACGGCGTCCCGCAGACGGAGACCGACCGCGCGATCGATCGGCTCGCCGCCGCGGGCGTGCTCGAGGAGGCCGCGTCCGTCCCGCGCCGCGCGCGCGTCCGCCTGGTGGGGGAGAGCCCGCTATGGCCGAGGCTCCGTCCGTTGCTGGATGGGGAGGTCGTCGAGGAGGGGGACGAGGTCGCCGTCGTGCACGAGGAGGTCATGCGGCCGTCGGAGATGCGGGGGTGGAATCGCGCGCGTTTGGACTCGCGGCGTCCGTGGCTCCTCGTCTCGCTCCAGGGCTCGTGGGCCCGCGTGGGGCCGCTCTTCGTCCCCGGCGAGACGGCGTGCTGGGGCTGCTACCGAGCGCGGCTGGCGAGTCATCGCGCGCACCCGGACGCCGAGCGCGCCTGGGCCGCGCTCGACCGATCGCTGGGGCCGTCGGGGCCCGACCGTCACGCGGCGGCGGTCGCCGCGTTGGCCGCCGCGGAGGTGGAGCGGTTCACGCGTCGCCACGCCCCTCCGCTCCTGGCGGGACGGGTGTTCGTCGTCGACCTCGAGACGTTGGAGGGAGGGAGTGAGTCCGTCTGGGCCGTCCCCGGCTGTCCCGACTGCGGCGCGTAGCGCCTTCCGCGCGCTGGTCGGCCGCCACGTCGGCGTCGTGCGCCGCGTCGTGGAGGCGGTCCGCTCGGAGTCGGACCCGCCCATGTTCGCGTTCGCCGCGGAGTTGTGCGACGCCGCGGCGCTTGGTCGGGGGGCGTGTCTCCCGAACGCAGCGGGGGGAGGGTGGACGCGCGAGGAGGCGCTGCTGCGTTGCCTCGGGGAGGCGGCGGAGCGGTACGGGGCGTCGACGCCGGCGGGGTTCGCGCGCGTCGTCGGTCCGCCGCCGGCCGGCGCGGTGCTGCCGGGCGACGTCGCGCCGTTCTCGGACGAGCAGCGACGAGGCCCGGGGTTCCCTTTCGCGAGCGAAGGTCCCTGCGCGTGGGTGGAGGGGATCGACCTGGCCACGGGGCGGCCCCGCTCGGCCCCCGCGTTCGCGGTGTACATCCCGTACGCGCCGGCGGCGGGGGAGGCGGTCTTCGGCCCGTCGCTCTCGACAGGGCTCGCTGCCGGGCCGACGGTAGACTCGGCGCTCGACTCCGCGTTGCTGGAGGCGATCGAGCGGGACGCCTTCGTCCGCTGGTGGTTCGCGGGGGAGCCGGCGCCGACGGTGGATCTGGCCGGCGCCCACGCGGTCGACCTGACGGGGCGGCTCGGCGTTCCCGTCGCGGCGGTGCTCGTGGAGCGCGACGTCGTCTCGGTAGGCACCGCGGCGGCGCGGACGTTCGACGAGGCGCTCGGGAAGGCGCACCTCGAGGCGGAGCTCGGGCAAATCTACGTGCGCTCCCTCGTCCGCAGGTCGACTCCGCGGGACAGGCTGGAGTCGTTCGAGGACCACGCGAGGTTCTACACGGACCACGCGGAGCGGCGTGCGGTGCTCGACCTGTTTCGCACCGGTCCGAGGCGGGCGCCGACCGCGTGCCGCGTCGATCCGCGTGAGGCGCTCCTCGCGGCCGGGTACGCGCCCTGGTGGAAGGACCTTACGTCGTCGGACCTCGCTTGCGCGGGGTTCCACGTGGTGAAGGCGATCGTCCCCGGTCTCGCGCCGCTGCATGCGATCGAGGACTGGCCCTTCCTCGGCGCGCCCGGCCTCGTCGTCCGGAATCGATCGCCCCATCCGATCCCGTAGCCTGGAGGAGCCCATGCGCTGGAACCCTACACCGCTCGACGACGTGGAGACCTGGCCGCTCGCGAGGACGCACCTCGACGGATCGAAGCTCGGGCCGAACGTCGGCGCATGGCGCACCGAGCCTATCCGCCACTTCCTCGACGACGCGGACGCGATGATCGAGTCGACCCAGGCGCGGCGAACGTATCCCGGCGCAAAGCGGACTCCGCTCCCCGCGGGGCGGGCCTGGCGCATGGCCTCCCTCTGGAGCGTCCTTCGCCGTCGCCGCACCGTCCGCCGCTTCGCACGGAGGCCTCTCGACCTCGGCCTCCTGGGCCGCCTCCTCGGATCGGCGGCGGGCGTCACGGGGGAGCTTCCCGTCCCTGGGACGAGCGGTCTCGTGCAGCGGCTTCGCGCCTGGCCGAGCGCGGGGGGGATCTACCCAATCGAGCTCTACGCCGCGGTCCTCGACGGCCCCTACGCGGGGGCGCACCACTACGACCCCGTCGACTCCTGCCTCGAGACGCTCTTCGAGGGCCCCATCCGCGACGCGCTGGCCTCCTCGGTGATGACGGCCGAAGAGGAGCTCTCGGCGCCTGTCGTTCTGGTCCTCTCTGCGGTCTTCGAGCGCACGCTGCGCAAGTACGGCGAGCGGGGTTACCGCTTCGTCTGGCTCGACGCGGGTCACCTGGCGCAGAACCTGATCCTGGCAGCAACGGCCCTGGGTCTCGCGTGCTGCCCGATCGGAGGCTTCCACGAGGCGGGCGTCGCGGAGACGCTGAAGATCGACTCGCGCGAGACCGTCGTCTACCTGATCGCCCTCGGCCACCCGGCCTAGCCGGGAGGGCGGGCAATGACCTGTTGCGAATCCAGTCGAGAGGAGGTGTTCGATGAGCGTGCGCGTGGAGCGGGGAGGCGAGGTGACGACCGTGGTCCTCGATCGCCCCGAGGTGCGTAACGCCGTGGATCGCGAGACGGCGGACCGTCTCGTCGAGGCGTTTCGCGAGTTCGACGCCGACCCGAGGACGCGAGTCGCGGTCCTGTGGGGAGAGGGAGGGACGTTCTGCGCCGGGGCCGATCTGAAGGCCGTGGCGAAGGGGGACCTGCCGCGGCTGGAGGAGACCGGGCCCGGAGCGATGGGGCCGTCGCGGATGCGGCTGTCGAAGCCGGTGATCGCCGCCATCGCGGGGCACGCCGTTGCCGGCGGCCTCGAGCTCGCGCTGTGGTGCGACCTGCGCGTCGCGGAGGAGGACGCCGTGCTGGGCGTCTTTTGTCGGCGCTGGGGTGTCCCGCTCGTGGACGGAGGAACGGTCCGCCTCCCGCGCCTCGTGGGGATGTCGCGCGCGCTTGACCTGATCCTGACGGGGCGCCCGGTAGGCGCCGCCGAGGCCCTGGGTATGGGGCTCGTGAATCGTCTCGTGCCGCGCGGGGAATCGCGCCAGGCCGCCGAGCAGCTTGCGCGCGAGATCGCGGCGTTCCCCTTCGGCTGCGTCCTCGCGGACCGTCGCTCCGTCTACGGGCAGGCCCACCTCGAACTCGACGAGGCGTTACGGAACGAGTTCCGCTGCGGCGCCGGAGTCCTTGAATCCGAGTCGCTTGCGGGCGCGCTCAAATTCGCCGGCGGCGCCGGCCGCCACGGGTCGTTCGGAGCGTCGTAGACGGCTTGCCGCTCGCACGCGCGAGGCTCGGGCTTTGGGACGCGCAAGGGCAGGTCGTCGATCGTCCCCTACGCCAGGAGGACCTTTCCGACCCCTTCCAGGGCGACTCGGACGCCTTGGGACGGATCGCGCGCGACGACCTGGCGCCGGGCCGCTATCGGGGCGAGGTCGTCCTCGAGGACCGTCGCGCCTCGCTCGAGGTCGACGTCGTTGCCGGCCAGGCCGCCGACGCTAAGGTCGTGCTCCCCGCCCGGTAGCCGGCCGATGAGGCGGAGCTCGCGTTGGGCGAGGATCCAACTTGTCCGAACGTGTCTCGGACGATACGATCATGACCGTTCAGAGGAGTTCAGACCCGTGGTCGAGCGCGCCTCGGTCCTGGAGGAAGAGCTCACGCGCATCGTGGGAAACCTGCGGGAGCGCTATCAGCCGAGTTGTGTCATCCTCTTCGGCAGCCTTGCCCGGGGACAGGCCCGGGAGGGATCGGACATCGACCTCTGCCTGATCAAGGAGACCGATTGCCCATTCCTTGACCGCCTCCGTGACGCGCGCATTGCGGCTGATGCGCACGAGGCTCTCGACATCCTCGTTTACACACCCGGGGAGTGGCGGGAGATGTTGCGGCAGGGAAACTACTTCGTTCGCGATGAGATCCTGGGGAGGGGAAGAGTCCTCTATGGCAAGCCCGCGTGAGTGGCTGGCAGACGCGGAAGAGGATGCCGAGAGCGTGCGAGTCCTGATCTCCCGCGGCATCGCGAAGCACGCCTGTTTCCACGGCCAGCAAGCGGCAGAAAAGGGGTTGAAGGCCCTCCTACTTCACTTGACCGGGCGTATTCCTCAGTCGCACGACCTGGAGCAGTTGTTTCACGCCGTTCGCAAGGTGGATTCCGGCTTTCCGGACCACCTTCTCGGACTTCAGGTGGCCCAAGGCTACTACACCCTCGTCCGATACCCGGACGCACGGCCGCCCGGAGCGCCCATGCCCTCGCTCCAGGAGGCCCAGAGCGTGCTCGCCCTGGCGGAGAGGCTCCTCGCCGACGTGAAGCAGCGTATCCCATCTCCCTAGGCCGACGCGATGGTAGGTAGGGTCTGCTCGCCGCCAACTCCCAGGGCTGCGAGGGCCTTCCCCGCTTCATGCCTTACGGCTGCCAGGACGCGGAGCGCGCGTAGCGCGGAGAGACTCATGGGATCCCCGCCGCCACGTCTGCGGCGCGCCGGAGGCTCGCCTCTACCGCGCGACGGCCGCGGCCCGTGCACGCTACCCAGGGCTTTTCCGTGGCCCGGAGCGCCCGCCCCAGCATCGTCCGGATGTACCGCGACAGCACCAGGCAGTCGGCCCGATCGACCTTCGGACGGAGCGCCGCCAGGCTCCGCCCCCAGTTCCCGCCCCAGCCAGGATGCACGAAGTCCACATCGATCCGCGGCAGGTCCCTCGCGAGCGACGTCCGGACCTCCGCGTCGTTCCTCGCCTCCATCTCATCCCCCCCGACGAAGAGGACCACCACGCGCCGCGCCGCGGCGGACGCCGTCGGCGTCGAGGAGGCCGCCGGCCGCGACGGGACGGCCGGCCGCGCGGCCGCGCGTACCGCCTCCAGCCGCGCACGCTCGCTCGGGAATTCCCCCACGCCGTACGAGCGGAGCGTCTCCAGCACGTCCGCCGCGTCGTCGAGAGCCCCGTCCTCCCCACGGCTCGCCAGCTCGTGGAACTCCTGGAGCAGCAGCCCCGCCGCGTCGTCGAGCCTCCCCTCCCGCTCGAGCAGCCTCACCCGCGCCCAGCGGGCCTCCCCGTCAGTCCAGGCCGGGTCCCAGGATCGGCGCTCCTCCAGCATCGCGAGGAACTCTGCGCGGCACGCCCCCTCCTCCGCGAGCGCCTCCATCCGGTCCAGCGCCTCGCACGCCTCCGCGGGCTGGTTCGCGGAAAGCGCCGCCCGCGCGACGTGCCTCCAGTCGCGGAAGCGCGCCTCCCGCGGGAGGCTCTCGTCCGACGCGCGGGTCCGGACCGCCTCGCGCGCGATCGGCGAGCGCTCCGCCAGCCCGCTCGCGATCAGGCCGTCGAGGTAGGCCCCGCCCGCCGCGGCGATCGGCCTCGCGAGCGCGACGGCGGCGTCCTCGTCGACGAGGCGGAGCCCCTCCAGCGCGACGCGGAGTAGCCACGCGGGGCGGGGCTCCGCGTCCGCGAGCCCCTCGGAGAGCAGGGAGGCCGCAAACGGCCCGTCCAGCGGGTCCATGCGCGCGGAGAGCGCGCACCCCAGGTAGAATTTCGCGCGGGCGAGCAGCGTCGGCACCGGCGCGACCTGAGGCTGGTTGGCGATCTCGGGGACGGCGGGGCGCAGGCATGCGACCGCCTTCTCCCAATCGCGCCGCGAGACCGCGATCGCCCCCTCGCAGTACTGCGCGCGCGAGCGGGGAGGGGCGTCCTCGAGGGCCCTGCGGAAGTGCGTCTCCCCCGGATCGAGCTTCTTGAGGAACGACGCGACGTCCCCCTCGTCGGCCGGGATGCGCACCTCCGCCGCCGACGCGAGGCCGCAGGCGATGAGGCCGAGGTAGACGCGCGCGTCGCTCTTCCCCTCGGGAGAGGACGACGACAGGGTCTCCTCGAGGATCTGCCTCGCCTCGTCGAGGTTTCCCTGGAGCAGCGCACACTGCGCGCGCCGCCGGGAGACCTCCCTGCGGAGCGCCGCGGGGGCCTCGTCGCCCGCCTCCTCCATCGCCTCGACGGCGGCGTGGGCCAGGCCGAGGAGCGGCGCGGCGTCCTCCACGCGCCTCTCGCCGACGAGCCGGACCGCCTCGTCGAGGACGTGCTGGAGGAAGTCAGCCTCGAGCGCGGCGCCCATCTCGGGCGTGACGAACTCCGCCGCCCTGGCGTAGAGCTGCCTGCGGCACAGCGCGAAGAAGACGTGCGGCGCGACCGTGCGGGAGAGGGAGTCGGCGGGGTCGCGGAACGACTCCCAGACCTCGCGGTCCTGGTCGAGGAGCCCGACGATCGGCTCCGCCTCCCGCCTCCGCGCGTGGCCGAGGATGGCGCCCGCGGCGTACCAGCGCCGGCGCGACTCGCTCGACTCGGGGAAGTCCATCGAGAGGGGCTCGCCGTGGAGGGCCTGGACGAAGCCACGGTGGAAGTAGCTGTGCTGCCGGTCGGCGTTGAGGCGGATGACCTCCTCGACGACGTCGTCGAGCCTTCCGCGCGAGAGGGCGCCGAGCGTCCCCTGAACGGAGTCGACGGCGATCCGGATGAGGAGGTTGTCGAGCGAGGTGAACTCGTCCGACTGCTCGGGGGCCTCGGCGAGCGGCTGCGGCGCGGGTGCTGCGAGCGGGAGGCGGACGTGCGGACGGACGAACCCCCACGCCTCGGGGGCGCGCGCGAGGAGGAAGTGGAGGTGGACCTGGACGTGTTCGGGGGGGAATCGGGACGAGATGGCCTCGACGGCCCGCTCGACGAGGTCAGGCGGCGGGTGGAAGCCCTTGAGCACGGCGGCGTCGACGACTCCCTTGTCGTGACGGAGGCCGAGCTCGTCGTAGAAGACCTTGAGCATCTTCAGGCGGTCGACGTGCAGGAGGTGGAGGAGGATGCGGGCGAGCTCGCTCGAGAGCCTCGGCGCGCGTGCGAGGGTGAGGGCGCGCTCTTCGACGGACATGGCGAGGACGGACTCGTGCCGCATGTGGAGGAAGGCGGTCATGGAGTCGAGCGCGAGGGCGGCGAGGCGGGGCTCGATTTCCTCGATGAGGAGGAAGTTCCGGCAGGTCTGGACGCGGTCCTCCTCGGCGACCGCCATCCAGATGCGGTGAAGCTTGAGCGGCAGGCAGACGTTTGTGCCCATGGGGCGGCAGGATAGGGGCGACAACGCCGCCGCGTCAAGCGCGCGGCGTCGGGCGGGCTGTCGCCGAGAGGCGGCCTTTGCGGGCGCGGCGGGCATCTGGCAGGGTGCCCCTGTCGCGTGCGGCGCCGTGTGACCTGATCGCCCTCGGCCACCCGGCCTGGCCGGGGAGAGTACGTGTTCGATGAGCGTGCGCGTGGAGCGGGGAGGGGAGGTGACGACCGTGGTCCTCGATCGCCCCGAGGTGCGCAACGCCGTGGATCGCGAGACGGCGGGCCGGCTCGTCGAGGAGTTTCGCGAATTCGACGCCGACCCGGGGACGCGTGTCGCCGTCCTGTGGGGAGTGGGAGGGACGTTCTGCGCAGGGGCGGATCTGAAGGCCATGGCGAGGGGGGACCTGCCGAGGCTGGAGGAGACCGGGCCCGGACCGATGGGGCCGTCGCGGATGCGGCTGTCGAAGCCGGTGATTGCCGCCATCGCTGGGCGCGCCGTTGCCGGCGGCGCCGGCCGACACGGGTCGTTCGGGGTGTCCTAGCACTACAACGTACCATGAACGCCGAGCCCCGAAGGGGCTAGATGCACCAGCCCAGGGCGAAGCCCTGGGGAACACGATGTTGGAGGTAGAGCGGAGCCCCGAAGGGGCGACATACACGGCGCCGCGGCGTGTATGTCGCCCCTTCGGGGCTCCGGTCCTCTTACAACCGCGTTTTCCCAGGGCTGCGCCCTGGGCTGCTCCATGCTGCCCCTTCGGGGCGGTTGGAAGAAGCTTCGTTGTAGTGCTAGACGGCTCGCCGCTCTTGCGACGCGCCTACTCCTTCGGGACGCGGCCGATCGCGAAGGAGACCTCCTCGTAGGGGGCGTCGGTCCAGCGGACGTCGCCGACGCGCGCCACCGACTTGATCGCGACCACGCGGTACGTCCGCTCCTTCCAGGCGAGATCGCCGCTCTGTCCGTGGATCAGCTTCACGGAGGCCTCCCCCGCGCGCACCAGCAGCCAGAAGTTGTTGAGGCGGCCAGGCTGGTTCGCCCGGTTCCGGCAGCCGGCGTCCTCCTGCGAGACCTCGAACGGCGCGAGGTCCTCCCGATGGATCGCGTTCCCGTACCCCCCGTCGTCCACGAGGAGCACCACCCCGTCCGCGTCCTTGATCCGTGCGCCCCGCGCGCAGCCCCCGAAGCCCATCCTAGACCAGAGGTCGACCTCAACCTCGCGGCCCTGCGCGAGGTCGATGGGAAGCGTCGAGGGGACATCGAGCGTCAGCGTGACCTTCCCCTTCTCCACGTCCTCGACGTCGATCTCATGCCTCCCCTCTTCTTGTATCGAGCGCACCTCGAGGACCTTCCCCGCGATGTGGACGTGCTCGGCGTTCTCCTCGACCTTCCCTTGGAGCGCGATCTTTGGCCTCGGCATCGGCTCGGCACTGTCATCCGGCTTGTCGCCCGCTTGTGCGATCGCCGCAAGAACGAGCAGGGCCGCCGCGTGGCACACCATGGGGAACCTCCTCGAAGTAGGACGCCGAGGATTTCATCACCCGGCGCGCGGAAGGGGAAGCGGAAAGGTCGCGCAGGCGCGCGTCACGAGCGCGGTAGGAGTCCACGGAGTCTCGGTGACGGAGGACGGAATGCGCAGGCCCGGCTCATCGGAGGGGAACCGAGCCGCGGGAGCCACGCTGATCGAGCTGGGCTGCTGTCTCCTGATCGCCGGCGGCGCCCTTCGCGGACTCCTCATCGGGGTTCGGATCGGCACCCGCTACGGCGTGCTGGGATCGATCGCCGGCCCCGTCCTCGGCCTCGCGGCGGGCATCGCAGCGCCACTCGCCGTCATGTTCGCCCTCGTCTCGCTCGCATCCCTGATCGCCGGCCTCTTCCGCCTCCCCCAGCCGGGGACGCTCGCGTGCGCCGAACGCGCCCTCCGGGCATTCGAGGAGGAGTTCCACGAGGAGAGGCGCCCGCGCGAGGCGTGGGAGGCGGCCGTCGCTGCGCTCGAGCAGCCTGGCGCCGAGTCGCGATCGCGGATCAGGAAGCGCAGCGACTCCTACGCCGACTGGGGCGCAGGCTGCCCCGTCCTTCGCCGCACCGCCTGGCAGCGGGCGCTCCTGGCGGAGATGGTCCTCCGCTGGGAGACCTGGGTGGAGGACCGCGCCGCCTGGGAGGCGAGTGTGGAGCAGGTCTGGATCCCGCGCGTCGAGCGCGGGCTCGCGGGCGGCCGCATCGACGTCTCCTCGTACGTCGAGCGCATTCGCCGCGAGCTGGTCCCCTGGCGAGTGCCCGGGCGTGAGCGGCCCCCCTCACCCGCGTACCAGCGGCGATGCCGTTCTGCGGACGCGCCCCAGGGAAGGGCAAAAGATACGATCCGCAGCGCGGCGGATCGGCGGCGTCTTGCCCCCTGGTATTGACACGCACACGATGAAGCGTCATGCTGGTGTCAATAACCCGTCAGGGACTCTCACATGAAGACTGTGCGGACGATTTCGATCTCGCTGGAAGCGGAGCACGTGGCGAGCCTCGATCGGCTTGCGAAGGAGTGGGGCTCGCGGAGCGAGGCGATCCGTCGCCTCCTCGTCGAACACGAGCGGGGCCGAGACATGCAGGAGATGGAGCAGGCCTACCGCGAGTACTTCGCCAATCCGGCCAACGTGGCCGCCGACGAGTCGCTGACACAGGAGCTGCTGTCCGCGTCGAGCTGGCCGGGCGGCGGAGGACGCAAGGAGGGCAGGAGTGTCCAACGGAGACGTGCGCAGGGGTGAGATCTACCTGCTCGATACGGCCCCCTACGGGGGGCGTCTGAACAAGAAGCGGCCGGTCGTCGTCGTTCAGAACGACATCGGGAACCGGTTCTCCCCCGAGACCCTGGTCGCCGCCATCCGCGACCCGCATGGTGGACGGCCCCTCCCCGTGTACGCCCGGGCGCCCAAGGGGGAGGGTGGCCTGACGAAGGACTCCATCGTGGACGCCGGCCACATTTCCACGGTCCTCCAGGATCGCCTGACCGCGCGACTGGGAGCGCTCTCTCCAACGGTGATGGCCGACGTGGACCGCGCGCTCCGCGTGAGCTTCGGGTTGCCGTGAGTCGCTCCGCTCACCCGCGGCCGTCGACGAGGAGCACGGCCGAGACCCACGCCGCCTTGCGGATGGCGGCCTTGTAGTGCCGCTCGTCGACGAGGTGCTCCTTCCCGCGGTGGGCGAGGAGGTACGGGTCGAAGTGGCCGAGGTGCCTCACGACGCCGCCTCGTGCGCGATCGAGGGCAGCCCGTGGGCGCGCTGCGGCGGTCCGACGGACATGTCCCAGGACCGTCCCTCTGGGGACATTCTCCCCACCCACGTGGAGGCCATCCACACGGACGGACTCCCCGCCCCGGGCCCTGGCGCAAGGCAAGGCCCCCACGAGCGTTGGAAAGAAGGCCTCCGGCACGAGCGTTGCACTTTCCACCCTGCGACGTGTCTTGCCACAAGGAGACTTCCATGCGCGCCGCCACGTTCCTGTTTGCCCTGGCCCTTCTCATCGCCCCCCTCGCCGCCGAGGAGGGCCCCACGGGCCCCTTCGTCGTCCACGAGTGGGGGACCTTCACCGGCTTCGCCGGCTCCGACGGCGTCTACCTCGAGTACCGCCCCATCGTCGACAACGAGCTGCCCGCGTTCGTCTACGACCGGGCGCGGCAGGCGGGCCTCTCGGAGGAGAGGCAGCTCGTCCTCTCGAAGTCCGGCATGTCCGCCCTGCAGCGGATGGAGACGCCGGTCCTCTACTTCTATACGGACCAGCCGCGCGAGGTCGACGTGCGCGTCGACTTCCCCGAGGGGATCATGACCGAGTTCTTCCCGCCCGTCCGAGAAATGGCGCCCGCGTACGTCCCCGGCCAGCCCGAACCGCTCACCGGCGGCATGCTCCGCTGGGGCCGCGTGCTCGTCTTCCCCGAGTCGATGCTCGCCACACTCCAGCCCGACGCCCGCGTCCCCGCCGTGGAGGGGGACAACCACTACGCCTACGCACGCGAGACCGACTCGGCGCTCGTGCGTCGCTGCGACAAGAGCGGAATGCAAGACGACTACTACGAGAAGTTCCTCTTCTACCGCGGCGTGGGCAACTTCCGCCTGCCGATCCAGGTCGAGGCGAAGGGCGGAGACCGCATCGTCGTCTCGAACGGCGGCGCGCAGCCGATCCACTCCGTGTTCGCCGTGAACGTCCGCGAGGGGAGGGTTCGGTTCGCGAAGGCGAGCTCCATCGCGCCCGGCGGATCGGTCGAGGTCTCCCTCCCCGCCGATGAGGCCTCGGCGGACGCCCTCTCCGACGCGATGGCGGGCGCGCTGGTCGCCGAGGGGCTCTATGAGAAGGAGGCCCGCGCGATGGTGAAGACCTGGCGGACCTCGTGGATGGGGGAGGAGGGGACCAGGCTCTTCTACATGGTGCCGAGGGAGGCGACGGACCGCCTCCTGCCGCTGACGCTCGAACCGGAGCCCGACGAGCTCGTCCGCGTGCTCGTGGGGAGGCTCGAGTTCCTCACGCCCGAGCGGGAGGCCGAGATCGCGTCGCTCGTACGGTCGCTGGGGGCCGAGTCGCCCTCGGAGCGGGACGCGGCGACGGATTCGATTGCGGCGATGGGGCGCTTTGCGGATCCGGCGCTGCGGCGCGCGCTCGAGTCCACGCGCGACGCCGAGGTGCGCGCCCGCGCCGAGCGGCTCCTCGAACAGCTTCGCCAGCGGTGATCGGCCCGCGCGCGGGGGAGGGGCAGATCCTGCTTGTGTCAGGGCGGGCCAGGGACCAGAATCCTCGTTCGAGCGCGAGGAGGCTCGCCCCGCATGGAATGGGCCGGCGCACAGGACCCCACGATCCCCGCCCCCGCCGAGGCCACCCGTCCGGCGGAGGCCCCCACGCCGGGGACCTTCGCCCCGTCGTTCCTCCTCTGTCCGCACTGCGACCGCGTCTACCCAGGCGCGGGCCGAGACCCCACGCAGCCGGCCCCATGCCCGATCTGCGGCGGCGCCTTGAGACCCGTCCAGGCCGGGCCGCCGATCGATCCGCCCGCAGCGCGCCCACACCCCGCGGACGGCGTCCCTTTCGGCCGCTACCTCCTTCGCCGCGAGCTCGGCCGCGGTGGCATGGGAGTCGTCCACGAGGCGTGGGACACCCAGCTCAACCGCGCCGTCGCGCTCAAGATGCTCACCGCGCGCGGGGGCCTCCTCGACGACAAGGCCGCCGTCCGCCTGCTCCGCGAGGCGCGTTCCGCCGCGCGCCTGCACCACCCTGGCATCGTCGCCATCCACGACGTCGGCGAGAGCGAGGGGCGCCCGTACTTCACCATGGACCTCGTCGAAGGGAGGCCGCTCGAGGAGTGCCTCCGCGGCGACCCCTCCTGGGCCTCCTTCCCCCTCCGCCGCCGCGTCGAGGTCCTCGCACAGGTCGCCGAGGCCCTCGGCTACGCCCACGCCCAGGGCGTCGTCCACCGCGACGTGAAGCCCTCCAACGTCATGGTCGACTCCCGCGGCCGGGCCATGCTCATGGACTTCGGCCTCGCCAAGGAGCTCTCCGCGACCGATCTCGGCCAGGACCTCACCGTGAGCGGCGCCGTGCTCGGGACGCCGCGCTACATGTCCCCCGAGCAGGCCGGCGGCGGACGCGACCTGGTCGGCCCGCGGAGCGACGTCTTCAGCTTCGGCATCGTCCTCTATCACGCCCTCACCGGGAGGCTCCCGTTCGAGGGGGAGGGGCTCGAGGCCATCCTCGCCGTCCTCTCCCAGGACCCCGCGCCGCCGAGCCGCGCCAACGAGCGCGTCCACCGCGACCTCGAGACGATCACCATGCGCTGCCTCGAGAAGGTCCCCGCGCGCCGCTTCGCCGACGGCGCCGAGCTCGCCGCCGAGCTGCGCCGCTGGATCGACGGCGAGCCGATCCTCTCGCGCCCCGTGGGGTGGGTCGAGCGGGTCCTGCGCAAGGCGTCCAAGCGCCGCGCCGTCCTGATCCCCGCCGCCATCGCCGTCGTGCTCGCGGGGGGCCTGTGGTACGCGCTCCACGACCGCGGCGCGCAGGCGCGGCTGGCCGAGCAGGCCGACGCCGACCGCCGCGCCGCCGAGGGGCGCGAGCGCAGGCAGGCGGAGGCCCTCACACTGGTCGAGCAGGCCCGCGCCGCGTACGCGCAGGTGCAGCCGACCTTCTACGACAAGGAGGCGAGCGTCGCCGACCTCCTCGCGCGGGTGGAGACCGCGCAGGGCTGGATCGGGAAGGCGATCGACCTCTGCCCGGACCTCGCTCCCGCCCACTACCTGATGGGCGTCGGCTGGGAGGTCCGCGGCTGGGACGACCGCGCCGAGGCGTCCTATCGCCGGGCCCTCTCGATCGACCCCCGCTTCGGGCCGGCGCACTACCGTCTCGCGCGGATCTGCCTGGAACGGGCCTTCCTCGCGACGCTCGGGGCGTCGAGGCCCGAGATGAACTGGAGCTCGCCGGGGGCGCAGAGGTGGGCGAAGCTTGCGGCGGAGGAGGCCCAGGCGGCCCTGGCCGACGGGGGCGGCTTCGATGACGACGTGCAACGGCAGTTCGCGCGCGCGATGGCCGCCTACACGGGAGGGGACCACGTCGCGGCGGCGAAGCTCTGCGAGGAGGGGCTCCGCGCCTACGCCCGCTCGGCGGGGCGAGAGGACCTCTACTGGCTCCGCGGCCTGTCGCGCACGGGGCTCGGGCCCGACGACTCGTTCGACCAGGCGATCGCGATCCGGCCCAAGTTCGCCCTCGCGCTCTTCTGCCGCGCGCTCACGAAGCACCTGGCCGGCGACAAGGGGGCCGCCCTGGCCGACTACGACGAGGCGATCCGCGTCTCCCCGCGCTTCGCGACCGCGTACGCGAACCGGGGGAACGTGAAGCTGGACAGGGCGGACCAAGCCGGGGCGCTGGCCGACTACGAGGCGGCCCTCTCCATCGACCCGCGGCACGCCGTCGCCTTCGTGAACCGCGGGTACGTGCGGTCTCTCAGGAAGGACCACGACGGTGCCATCGCCGACTTTACCGCGGCGATCGAGTCCAACCCGGGGTGCGTCGACGCCTACGCGAACCGCGCGGACTCGTGGCGGGAAAAGGGGGACCTCGGCAAGGCCCTGGCCGACTGCGAGACCGCCCTCCGTCTCGACCCGCGGAGCGTCAAGGGGCTGGTGAATCGAGGCTGCGTCAGGGTGGAGCGGAACGAGCTGGAGGGCGCCCTCGCCGACTTTGAGGCCGCGATCGTCCTCGACCCGAGGGACGCGGTCGCGCTCGCGGGGAGGGCGCGGATCCACGTCGAACGCGGCGAGCTGAAGCGGGCGCTGGCCGACTACGACCGTGCGATCGAGTGCGACCCTGAGTTCGGCCCGGCGCGCTACAACCGCGGATCGGTGTGGCTGAAGCTCGGGGACCACGCGAGGGCCCGGGCGGACTTCACGGCGGCGATCGAGCGCGACCCGTCGATCTTCGACGCGTGGTACAACCGCGGGGCGCTGCGCGCGCGGGAGGGGGACTTCGACGGCGCCCTCTCGGACCTCGATGAAGCGGCGCGTCTGCGGCCATCGAGCGCGATGGCCCTCGCGAGCCGAGGCGGCGTCAAGTCGATGAAGGGGGACATCGCGGGGGCGAGGGCCGACCTCGACGAGGCGATCCGCGTCGACCCCTCCTGGGTGGAGGCGTGGAGGAACCGCGCCATCGTCCGCTCGCAGGCGGGGGACGCGCCAGGCGCCTTGGCGGACTGCGACGAGGCGGTGAAACGGGCGCCGGAGGACCTGGAGGTCCGCGTGACGCGCGGGACGCTGCGGGCGGGGGCCGGAGACAACGACGGTGCGAAGTCCGACCTCGACGCGGTGCTGGCGAAGGACCCTCGAAACGCGGTCGCGCTGATCTGGCGCGGCAACGCGAAGGCCGCGCTCAACGACCTGCGCGGGGCCCTGGCGGATTACGAGGCGGCCTGCGAGGCCGCGCCCGACTCTCCCGAGGCGAACGCCGACCGCGGCATGGCGCTCCTCGCCCTCGGCGACCGCGAGGGGGCTCGGAAGAGCCTGGAGAAGGCCCTGGAGGTGGCCCCCGCGGGCTGGGCCTTCCGTGGTGAGGTCGAGAAGTCGCTCGCGGAGCTGCGTCGAGGTCGATAGGCCCTCGCTGGGGGATGCGCATGACCGAGCCATCGCCATCCGATCCGACCACGATGCGCCCCGGCGCCACGCCCGGCGACGCCGGCCTCGGCGACACGCAGGTGCGCGGCGAGGGCACGGCATCCCATCCCGCGGCGTCCGGTGGGCCTCCAGGGGAGGCGGGGAGGCCGTTCGGGCGCTACCGCCTCCTCGACGAGCTGGGGCAGGGTGGGATGGGCGTCGTCTATCGCGCGTGGGACACCCGCCTCAGCCGCGTCGTGGCGCTGAAGCAGATCCTCTCGCGCGGCGCCGCGGACTCGGTCCGCGTGGACCGCTTCCTGAGGGAGGCACGGCTCGCCGCGAAGCTGTCCCATCCGGGGATCGTCAAGGTCTACGACGTCGACGTCTTCGAGGGGCAGCACTACCTGACGTGCGACTACGTCGAGGGGACCCCGCTCGACGTCGTCATGCGGTCGCCGATCGTCCCCGCGAAGGCCGCGGCCCTCGTGAGGTCGATCGCCGAGGCGCTCGCCCACGCCCACGAGCAGGGCGTGATCCACCGGGACATCAAGCCCGCGAACGTGTTGATCGACGCCGCGGGAAACCCTCACGTCATGGACTTCGGCCTCGCCCGGGAAGTGGAGCAGCCGGCCGGCGCGGGACTGACCCTGAGCGGAGACCTCCTCGGAACGCCGACGTACATGAGCCCGGAGCAGGCGACCGGGCGCAACGACGCGGTCGGCCCCGCCACGGACCAGTTCT
The DNA here is from genome assembly GCA_964649705.1 of uncultured Planctomycetia bacterium. Taxonomy (GTDB): domain Bacteria; phylum Planctomycetota; class MHYJ01; order WSZJ01; family CAZYRM01; genus CAZYRM01. Next base: position 9,303 of record CAZYRM010000005.1, on the reverse strand, counting down.
CCATCGGGGTCGTCCTCTTCCAGCTCCTGACGGATCGGCTGCCGTTCGAGGGGGACACGCTCCGGGACCTCCTGAACGCTATCGTCGAGGAGGAGCCTCCGCCCCCCGCCCGGCTGCGGCGCGGGTTGCACCGCGACATCGAGGCGATCTGCCTCAAGGCGCTGGAGAAGGACCCCTCCCGTCGGTATGGATCGATGCGGGAGCTCTCCGCGGACCTCGGACGCTACCTCGACGGGGAGGCCATCCTCGCGCGCCCGGCGTCCTCGCTCCAGAGGCTGTGGCGGAGGGCCTCGCGGAGGCCGCGCGTGCTGGCCACGGTGTCGCTCGCGGCCGCGCTCGCGGCAGGGGCCGTCGTCTGGGGAGGCGTTCAGTCGTCTGAGCGGGCCCGGGAAGCCGAGGTGACCCGAACGCGGCAGCAGGCGGAAGAGGAGGCCTCACGGCTCCTGGAGGAAGGGCGCGTCCCGCTCGACGAGGCGGCGCGGTACCTCTATCGGAAGGAGGCGAGCTACGCGGAGCTCGAACGGCGCGTCCTCGAGTCGAAGGCGCTCATCGAGCGGGCGGTCGCGAGGGCGCCTCACGTGGCGCTTGGGCACTACCTGCTCGGGCGGGCGTGGCGGCTCCTCGGCTGGGAGGACAAGGCGGAGGCGTGCTGGAGGGAGGCGGTCCGCCTGGATCCGAAGCTCGCCCGCGCGCACTTCCAGCTCGGCATGCTCCACCTGGAGACCGCCATCGCGACGAATGCCGTCCTCCGTCCGGGCGCCACCTCGCAAGAGAACGCGGAGTTCGCGTCCGAGCTGCTCGTCCGGGCCGAGCAGGACCTCGATCGGGCGGCGGCGCTGCCGTTCGCGCGCGAGGAGCCGGTCTCCCAGGCGGTCCTCCGTCTCGCGCGCGCGTACGTGCGGCGGGACGGGCGCGCCTTCGGCAAGGAGGTCGAGGACGGGAAGAAGTACGTCGGCACGGAGGGGTTCGAGTGGTTCCTCATCCTCTCCGCCATGCGGCTGGAAGAGGAGCATCGCCGTGAGGTTCTGGACCAGGCGATCGAGGCCTGTCCGCACAGTTGGCTGGCGCTGTTCCTCGCGGCGATGGACCGGCAGCGCGCGGGCGACGCCGCCGGGGCCGTCGACCTGCTCAATCGGGTGATCGAGATCCACCCCCGCTACGTGAACGCGCTGATCAACCGGGGGGTCGCGCGACAGAACCTCCACGACCTGGACGGCGCGCTGGAGGACTGCGACCGGGCCCTCGCGATCGACCCGGAGTGCGTCGGCGCGAGGGTGAACCGCGGAAACGTGCTCCGCGCGAAGGGGGACCTGGCGGGCGCGCTCGCCGACTACGATCGCGCCATCGCCCTCCGACCGCGGAGCGCGGAGTACCACAACATCCGCGGGGCCTGCAGGATGACCTGCGGCGACATGGAGGGGGCGATCTCCGACTTCGGTGAGGCGCTCGGGATTCAGCCTGGGGAACCGTTTGCCCTTTTCAACCGCGGCAGCGCGCGCTTGCAGGCCGGGGATTGGGAGGGCGCGATCGCGGACCTCGACCAGGTGGTCGCCCTCGAGCCGGAGTCCGCGGACGGCTACCACATGCGCGGCGACGCCAGGCGGGGGAAGGGAGACGCGAAGGGGGCGGAGGAGGACTACGACCGGTGCCTCGCGCTCGACGGTCGGAACGCGCAGGCCCACGTGAACCGCGGCGTCGTGCGGATGGCGAGGGGAGACGGCGCCGGCGCGCTCGCCGACTTCGACTCCGCGATCGCCATCGACCCGAACCGTATGGAGGCGCTCGCCAACCGCGGCGCGATCCGCGCCTCGCTCGGTGAGCTCGAAGGCGCCGTGTCCGATCTCGAGCGCGCCCTCGTCGTCGCGCCCGCGGACTGGCCGGCGCGTGCGCAGGTCGCGTCGCTCCTCGAGAAGACGCGCCGTCGGCGCGACGCGCAGCCGGGCGACGCCTGGATCGACCGGATCGGTCGGGGGTCCGAAGCCGCGATTCGAGGGGACTATGTCGCCGCGCGCGCGGAGTACGAGGCGGCGATCGCAGGTGCGGGGATGCCGTCGGACCCGTCGGCGCGTTTCAGCCTGGCGGAGGCGCACTACAACCTGGCGTGCGTGTACGTCTCCCTCTCGCTCGGGCGGTCGCGGCCGGGTTCGAAGCTCATCGCGGTCCCACCTGAAGAGGCGGCGCGCCTCCGCGACATGGCCTTCGAACGGCTGCAGTCGACGGTCGACCTGGGGTTCACCGACGCCGCGCAGTTCGCCTCCGACGCCGACCTGGCCCCCCTCCACGACGACACGCGATGGGCGGAATTGCAGAAGCGCCTCAGGTAGGGCTCCCCCCTGGCGGATCGCCCGACACTGGCGTTTTGCAATGCTCGCCTCCTCGTCGGGGCGCACCCCTCGGGCGTTGAGCGCCTTGCGGGGCAGTGAGTTGCGTCATCCCGAAGATCGCGCTCCCTGGCCCTTCCCTTGCCGCTCCCAGGCACGTTCGTGTGCCAGGGAGGTGCAAACATGGTCGTGGAGCAGATTGAGTTCTTCTGCGAGCAGGGGGACGAGTTCCTGGAGGACGGCGACCTCGATCAGGCCGCTGCGGCGTACCAGAAGGCGATCGACGCGGACCCGAAGTGCTATCGAGCCTGGGTGTCCAGGGGCCTGGTGCACGCCCGGAACGAGGACTTCCTCTCAGCGGTCCGGTGCTGCTCGAAGGCGATCGAGATCGACGGCACCTCCGGGATGGCCTTCTACAACCGTGGCGTGTACTACGAGGCGCTCGGCTCGACCGAGGCCGCGCTGCGCGACTACGAGGTCGCCTGCCGCCGCGACCCGGACGTCGGGAGCTCCTGGATCAACCGCGGGCGGATCCTCGACGACGCGGGGAGGCACGAGGAGGCGCTGAAGTGCTACGAGGCCGCCGCCCTGGTCCTTCCCGAGGACGCGGTCCTCTGGTCGAACCGCGGGAACAGCCTCCACGCGCTGGAACGGTGCGAGGAGGCCATCGAGTCGTACGACCGCGCGATCTCCCTCGACCGCAACATGGGGGCCGCGCACATGGGGAAGGGGAACGTGCTCGCCTCGCTCGGGCGCATGGAGGAGGCGGTCCGTTCGTTCGAGCGGGCCGAGCTCGAGTTCGCCGATCTCTTCAACCTATGGAGCATGAAGGGGAACTGCCTCGCCGGGCTCGGGCGGCTCGACGAGGCGCACACCTGCCTCGAGCGCGCAGTCACCCTGGCCCCCGACAACTCGTACAACTGGAGCAACCTCGCCGAGATCCAGTTCATGAGGAAGAAGTACACGGAGGCGCTGCGTGGGTTCGACAAGGCGCTTGGGATCGACGCCAAGTGCGTGAACGCGCTCTTCGGGAAGGGGCGCACGCTCGCGAACATGGGACGGGAGCCGGAGGCGGAGGGCGTGGCGCGGCGCCTGAAGGCGGTCGCCGGGCCCGAGGACGCGGGGAAGGTCGCCTCGCTCGAGATGCTCCTCTCGCTCCCGCCGGAGCAGCCCGGCGCGCCGGCGGCCGCCCGGAGCGAGGAGGAAGATGCGGAGGTCGAGGAGTTCACGCAGGCCCTCGGGACCCTCCTGGACCTCCACGCGCAGGGGGACGCCTACTACGAGGAAGGGGAGTTCGAGAAGGCCCTGCGGTGCTACAAGCAGGCGTACGAGGCGAACTCGGACTTCCACGTGCTCCTGGTGAACCAAGCCGCGTGCTTGAACAGCCTCGGGCGGCACGAGGAGGCGCTGGGGCTCCTGGAACAGGCGGTCGCGAGGGACGCCGGGCTGGGAGAGGCCTGGTACACGCGCAGTCGGAGCCTCGACCTGTTGGGGCGCGGCTTCGAGGCGCAGGTGAGCTTCGCGAAGGCCCTCGGCTGCTACGAGCGGGACCTCGCGGAGGAGCCGGGGGACGCCCGCATCTGGCAGTACAAGGGCGATTGCCTTTTGAAGCTTGGCCACTCCTGGCGCGCGAAGTACGCGTATCTCAAGGCGTGGTGGCACGGGGAGTAGCCTCCTGGTGCGATTCGTCGACACGTGGGGGAGGGTCGTGTTAGAACGCCTCCCCCGCGGTCCGACGGATCCACGCGATGCCTGGCCCTCTTCAAGGACTCATCGTCCTCGTCACCGGCGCCGCCTCGGGGATTGGCCGCCAGCTCTGCACCGACCTCTGGGTGCGGGAGGGGTGCTCGGTGCGCCTTGCCGACCGCGACGCGGCGGGACTCGCCTCGATCGAGGAAGAGCTGAGGCGCGCGGCTCCGCCCGAGGGCCGTCTGCTCACGGCGCACGTCGTCGATGTTGCCTCCGAGGACTCAGTTCGCGCGCTCGCCGCCGCGGTGGGGGATGGCCCGCTCGACGTCCTCGTCAACTGCGCCGGCGTGCTCTGCCTGGGCCCCTTCGAACGCACGCCGATCGAGGAGGTCGAGCGCATCGTCGGCATCAACCTCCTCGGGACTGTCCGGACGACGCGAGCCCTCCTCCCGAGGCTCCTCGCGAGCCCGCGCGCCTTCATCGTCAATGTCGCGAGCGCCGCGGGCCTCTTCGGGGCGCCTGGCATGGCGGCCTACGCCGCCTCGAAGTTCGGCGTCGTGGGTTTCTCCCAGGCACTCCGCATCGAGCTCGCGGGCCGCGCGGGCGTCTGCGCGGTCTGCCCGACGCTCGTCCGCACCGCGATCGTCGCGCGGTCCGGCGTCGCGGGGCGCGAGGAGGCCGACGCGGAGCGGCGTCGGGGCGAGATGGACGCACAGCTCCACCGGCTGGGGGCCTCGCCCGAGCGGGCCTCCCGCGCGATCGTGCGGGCGATCGTCAAGCGGAAGCGCCTCGTTCTGGTCAACCCCGACGCCTGGGTGCTCCACACCATGCACCGGTTCTTCCCCTGCCTGACCGAGTTCATCGTGAGGAAGCTCTACCGGAAGCTGCAGCGCGACGGGGTGCTCGACGCATGAGCGCCTTCTTCGAGGGGATCGCGCAGGAGCCCATCACCTTCCACGGGTTCACGGGGAAGGCCCCGATGTTCTTCCGCGACGTCAGGATGATGGGCGGCGTCTTTACGTGCGACCTCGCCGCGGCGCGGGCGCTGATGCCCACCCCCCTGCACCATCCTCTCCGCCTCCTCCCCGGCCGCGGCGTCGCGGCGATCCACTGCCTGGAGTACGCCGACACCGACATCGGGCCGTACAACGAGGTGTCGCTGTCGATCGCCGTCGCGCACGGGCGCCGCGCGTGGTCGAGCTGGGCGCACCTCCTCGGGGCCGAGCTCGGCGGCCGGTACCGGGCCTTCGTGGCGGACCTCCCCGTGACGACCGTGGCGGCCGTCCACGGCGGGATCGACATCCTCGGCTTCCCGAAGTGGCTCGCGCGGATCGACTTCGCGGAGGAGGGGGATCATCGGGTCTGCACGGTGCGCGAGGGGGACGACGTTGTCCTGCGCGTCGCGGGGGAGAGGGTTCCCACGCGGGAGGCTGCCAAAGAGATCTCCCTGGAGTCGTATCCGCGCAAGGATGGCGGGACCCTCCACGCGGTGATGCGAGTGCGCCTCGGGGCGTGGGCGTCGTCGATGCTGTCCCGGAGGATGACCGTCGAGCCCGGGCAGGGTCCTCGGGCGGCGCCGTACCGCTCGTTGCGGCTTGGGATGCAGATCGGCTATCTCTACGCGCCCCGCTGCGAGGCCATCCTGTTCCGTCCGGAGATGGTGTCATGAAGGTCGCGATCATCGGGGGCGGGATCGCTGGGATGACGGCGGCGCATCTCTTGCGCGGCCGGCACGAGATCACGCTGTTCGAGCGGACCGGCCGCCTTGGCGGGAACGCCTATACCATCGACACGAAGCAGGGAGATGCCGTCGACATCGCCGTCGCGGCGTTCGGCAGGGCGGGGTACAGGAACTTCTACAAGCTCCTCGACCAGGTCGGCGTCGTACCGCGGATCTCCGCGGGGTCGTTCATGAGCTGCCACGACCTCGACACCGGGAGGGGCGTGTACATCGCGCCGACGCCCGCGGGGCTCCTGGCGCAGCGGTTCGCGATGCTCGGGCCTTCGACCCTCCGCTCCCTGTGGGACCTGAACGAGGGGATCACGAAGCTCCGCTGGCGCCTCGACGCGGGGAAGCTCGCGGGGCAGACGCTCGATGAGGCGCTCGCCGGAGTCAGCGAGATGCGTGGGACCAGCAAGCTGGCCTTGCCAGCGGCGAGGCTTCTGTTCCTGTGCGCGCTCTGCCTCCTCTCGTCGATGTCCTGCGACGAGGTGCTCGCGGCGCCCGCGGAGTTCTTCATCGGGAAGCTCCGCACGCACCACGACGTGATCTCGCCGAAGGCCTTCTGGTCGGTGAGGTGCATCCACGGGGGGACGCGGACGTACGTGGAGGCGCTTGCGGCGGGGTTCCGCGACCGTGTCGAGTTGAACGCGCGGATCCGCACCGTGCTGCGCAGGGAGGACGGCGTGGACCTCCTGATGGAGGACGGGGCTCGACGGGCGTTCGACGAGGTGGTCATGGCGTGCAACGCCGACCAGGCGCTTGCGCTCCTCGCGGAGCCGACGGACCGGGAGCGGGAGGTGCTCGGGGCGTGGCGCTACAAGGACGGGCGGATCGTGGTGCACACGGACCACTCGGCGTTCCCGCCGAGGCCGCTCATGCAGGCCTACACGTTCCTCTATCGCGAGCGGAACGGAAGCATGGACACCTCGGTGAACGGGAGCCTGTGGTTCGAGCCGGGCGTGCGCAAGGACTGCGACTACGTGAGCTCACAGCACCCGAACTTCCCGATCCGGGCCGATCGGACGGAGTTCGAGACGGTGCTGCGCACGCCGATCTTCGACTTCGCGGCGTGCAAGGTGCAGCGAGAGCTGCCGAGCCTCAACGGCGTCAGGCACACATGGCACTGCGGCAGCCACTTCGGCTACGGCCTGCACGAGGACGCGGTGACGAGCGCGATTGGGGTCGCTCGCGGACTGGGCGTCGAGTGGTAGTGTCGGCCCCCCATCTTGCCGGGAGGATTCCATGAGCGCAGTGGAGAAGGCCCACCAGGGGATGCAGGAGGCGGTCGCGAAGGCCTGCGCGAAGTCGCCTCACGGCCTCTCCATCGCGGACGTGCAGGTTCAGCGGCTCGGCGAGGCCGTGGGGCTCACGGAGACGATGAAGGAGGAGCTCGAGGGCCACCTCACGGGCGAGATCCATTCGCGGATCGACTCCATCCAGATCTTCGAGATCGACTCCGCCTCTTCCGGCCCGATCCGCCTGGTCGTCCGGTGGAGCGGCATCACGCACATGCCGCACGAACTGCACTCCGTCGCGATCGGAAAGCTCCCCTGCGCGCTCTACCTGCTCGCCGAGGAGGGGGTCCTCACGCCGCGGTGGCAGTGGGCGGCCAGCGGCCGCGTGGCGGGGAGGGTGGTCGACGCGCTGACGGTCGCGGGCAAGGAGCTCCACCCGGACACCTCGCTCGAGATGAAGCAGATCGATCGCTCGTACCCGCTCGAATGGGGGATCCAGGCGGTACCGGTCGATGCGGACAAGTTCGTCTACGCCGTTCAGCTCGCTCCCGGCCTGATCTCCGCAAACATCGGCGTGGACGACTACCTCGCCAAGCGATCCGCGCTTCAGCGCGTGGTCGCGGCCCTGGCGCCCGAGGCCTGCGAGCTGGCGGACTTCCGCTGCGAGTGCCATGCCCAGGCGTTCGCGCGCAGCCTGTTCCCGGAGATGCAGCAGAGGATGGTCTCGCAGGCGAACGACCAGCGCCTGACGGCGGCTCGGAGGCTCCTGGAGGCCGGGCAATTCAAGCAGGCGCGCTACGCCCTCGACGAGGCGCTGCGCGCGGAGCCGGAGAACCAGGCGCTCGTGGGCCTCCGCGAGGAGGTGGGGAGGCGGATCCTGCGCGTCGACGAGCTGGAGAAGCAGGCGAAGCAGCTCGCGAGGGGAGGGGACCTGGAGGCGGCCGCAGCCTCCTACACGGAGCTGCTCGAACTCGTGAAGGGGGACAAGGCGAAGGCCAGGGAGGTGGACGCGTCAATCAAGCAGCTCGCCATCGAGCGCGTGGGGAAGCTGTTCAAGGCGGCGCAGGCGCTGGCGGCCTCGGGCGACGCGAGCGGGGCCGCGGAGAAGCTGCGCGTCCTGCTCACGCTGAAGCCGGGCCACGTGATGGCGCGCGAGCTGCTGGCGAAGTGCGGGGGCGCGTGAGGGCAACCCTCCCGCTTCACCCGACGCGGGAGTCCAATGACCTCGCGCCGATGCGCCGCTTGACGCGACGCTAGCGCCGGGTCATCCGAGAGGCGGTTCGCGTCGGACCAGCAGAGACGGCTCGTGCCGTCACCTCGTCCCGGCGCGATTTCCACGCCGCAGTGCGCGCAAGGCGGCAGGCAGGTCCTCCGCGATCTTGAAAAATACGTCCATCCCCAAGCTGGAGAGCAGACTCTTCACTCCGGGGACGACCTTCGCGATCGCAATCCCTCCGCGCGCCTGCTCAAACTCATCCGCGGCGTTGAGCAGTACGGCAAGGAGCGTGGACCCAATGGAGTCCACCTTCGACATGTCGACGACGACGTACAGGACCCCTTCCCTGCGCAGATCGCCAAGGCAAGTCTGCAGGGCCGGGCCGCTCGTCATCGTGGCGATCTCCACACCGGCCGCTGCCAGCATTCCCTCGATCATCCTTGTCGTCGGGGGCGGCGCCGAGGTCTCGGACACGTTTTTCGATCGCAGGCTGTTCAAGGCCGCCTGGAGGCGGGCTTGGAACGGGAAGTCGCGTCCCGCAACCTGTTCGCACTCCTCCAGGTCCGAGAGCGCGCCCCGCATGTCCTGGAGGCAGTACTTCGCATTCCCCCGATCGTACCAGGCGACAGCCATGTCCGGCTTGAGTTGGATCGCACGATCGAACGCCGCAACCGCCTGCTGGTCGCGTTCCATCTCCAGGAGAATCAGCCCGCGCAGGTGATGTCCTTCGGGGTCCGTGGGCCGGGCCGAGAGGTGCTGGTCCACTTCCATCAGAGCTCCTTCGTACTGTCCACGATCGGCCTTCGCCCGGGCTCGTTGGATCGATTCAGCCTCCATGGTGTTCCTCCCATCAAGGTGACGCCAGGAAGTACCGCATGTTCCGCGCCAGACGTGGTTCTCGCGGCGCATTGCAACGCATGAAAGATACTCACCCTATGGTGTGTCACATGCTGGGCCGGGGAGGCGATTATTGCAGAATGCCGACCCAGGGCCAATTGCCAGCGCGGGCGTTGCCCGCATCCCACAGGGGAACGATGTCCGGGCCGTGTATTCACCACAGAGTTACGGAGGACACGGAGGTCGCCGTCGATGCTCCGATGGGGATGGACAACGCGGCGG
>CAZYRM010000004.1:0-91459 GCA_964649705.1 uncultured Planctomycetia bacterium | reverse complement strand
TTGTCGCGCGCCCGGTAGACGACGCCCATCCCGCCGCGCCCCAGCTCGGCGAGGATCAGGTACCGCCCCACGTCGCGGAGGACCCCGTCGGCCGGCGCCGCGCCGCTCCCCGGCGCGTGCGTGGCGAGCGTAGACGGAACGGGGGCCTGGGACCCGAAGACGAGGTGGAGGATCTCCTCGGGGGCGAGCTTGCGCTCCGCCGCGACCTCGCGAAGGCGGGTGATGGTCTCGTCAAAGGACCCAGGTCCGGGGGAGGGATCGGGCATGGGGGTATTTTCGGTTCCCGGGCGGGGTTTTTCGATCCAAAATCAGGGAATGGCCGGTTACTACACGACGATGGGGGGGGCGGACCCCCGCTTTCCGCTCACCCGCTGGAGCCTGCTCGCCCGCGCGAAGGCGACGAAGGTCGAGGACCGCGTCACGGCGCTGAACGACCTGGCGCGGGCGTACTGGCGGCCGCTCTACTGCTTCCTCGCGGCGAGCGGAAAGCGGAACGAGGACGCGAAGGACCTGGTGCAGGGGTTCTTCGGGTCGTTCCTGGAGCGGGACGTGATCGCCTCGTTCGACCCGACGAAGGGGAAGTTCCGCTCGTTCCTGCTCGCGTGCCTGAAGGGATACGTCGGCCACCAGGTCGAGCGGACGCGGGCGCTGAAGCGCGGGGGCGGCAAGGCGCGCCTCTCGCTTGACGACATGGCGGAGAAGGACGCCTACGAGCCGCCGGCGAAGGGGGAGACGCCGGAGGCGATCTTCGACCGCGCGTGGGCCCTCTCGATGCTCGACCGCGCGGTGGCGCGGGTCCGCGACGAGCTGAAGGGGAAGGGCAAGGACCCGGACGTCGTCGTCCTGGAGGGGTACCTGGCCTCGGACAACCTCGCGCGCCCCGGTTACACGGAACTGGCCGCGAAGTCGGGCCTCTCGGAGAACAAGGTGCGCCACCTACTCCACGAGTTCCGCGGCCGCCTGCGCGACGCGATGCTCGACGAGATCCGCACCCAGACCTCGAACGAGGACGAGGCCACGGAGGAGCTGCAGCGCCTCTTCGCGAGCCTCGGGCGGAAGTAGGAGTTCAACGTGTCGCTGGCTCCCCTGCGCGAGCATTTGCCCCGGATGACCGACCGCCTGGCCCTGGGGAAGGGAGGCCTCCAGGTCAGCCCGTTCTGCCTGGGCCTCACGGCCTCCCCGGACGCGGTGAGCGCGGCCTACGACCATGGCGTCAACTTCTTCTTCTTCTCGGCGGACATGCACTGGCCCCTGTACGAGTCGACACGGCGTGGTCTGGAAACACTGCTCCAGCGTGGGGGCGGGATTCGCGACCGCATCATCGTGGGCGTCGTCAGCTACTGCACGCAGCCCGAGTTCTGCATCGCCCCCTTCCAGGAGGCGCTGGCGGCGGTGCCGGGGTTGGAGCGGATCGACCTGGCGATCGCCGGCGGCGCCTACTCGCACGAAATCCTGATGCGGCTCCCGATCCTCCACCAGCACCGTACGGGCCGTTTCCTAGGCATCCGAGCGATCGGCTGCACCTTCCACGACCGCGCCGGCGCCCGGCTGATGACGGGCCGGGACCTTCTCGACATTGTCTACATCCGCTACAACACGGTCCACCCCGGCGCGCGCGTCGACCTCTTCGGCCACCTGACGGAGAAGCGGTCCGACCTCCTGTTCAATTTCAAGAACACGATCGGGTTCATCCCGCCTTCCCGATACGCCCGTCTGGGATTGGGCGAGGATCATTGGCGGCCGAAGTTCACCGACCACTATCGGTTCATCCTCAGTCGGCCGGAGTTCGACGGCATCCTCTGCGCCATGGGGACGCCGGACCACGTCGAGCAGCTTGCCCGGGCGCTGGAAGAGGGTCCGCTCGACGAGGAGGAGGAGCAGTACATGCTCGACCTGGCGCTCCTCGATCAGGGGAAGGCGGAACTCGGTCCTGGGGGCTCGCCGAGTGGCGGCCCGGCCGGGCATCCCGGCGGCGCCCCGCTCGTCGACTGACCGACTCTCCCCTACGCCCTGCCCTTCCGACCCCTTGCCCACTGCGCTCGATAGAGACGGGCCAGGAAGTCGTACATCACGAGCTCCTGGGAGCGCGCCGCGGATCGCAGCAACCGGTTCGCATGCATGTGGAGGTAGCTTGCCGCGAGATCGCCGATGGGCGCCGTCAGGCGTCCCTCGCGTTCCGCCTGACGGAGCTCGGCGGCGATCGGCGCCATCCGACGGGAGCGATCGAGAAGCACCTCGATTCCCGGCCCGATGGGAAGGCGTTGCCGTTGGTCGGGGGAGAGCATGACCTCGAGGATCGCCCGCTCTTCACGGAATTTCTGGCCGATCTGCTCTTCGAGCGGACCGCTGGCCGAGAATTCGACCCGAAACGAGTCACGGATCCGATCCAGGAGCGAGAGCTTCCCTTCCAGGTCGAAGGAGAGGTCATTCAAGAGCAGATCCATGCCCACCATCGCCAGCCGCCAGCGCGCGTCCAGGCCTTCGTCGCCGGCGATCCGATCGACGATACCGATTGCGGCCTCGCTGTCGACATGGAAGATCCGCTCGGAGAGCAGCATCCCCGCGGGTCCGCCGTACCGCTCCACCTCGCGGTGATAGGTGTCGAGCTCCAGTCGATAGACCGCGCCTTCCTTGCGATGGGGCTCGACCGCCCGGCGGAGATCGCCGAACACCTGGCCGAGCAAGCGATCGGGGTCGCCGTGGAAGCGGACGCGTACATGCCAGTCCGGATCCCCATAGCGGACGAAGTGCCAGTGATCCGCCGCCCCGGACTGCATGGCTCGCTGCGCCACCGGAAGGACCACCTCGCGCAGGACGCGGTCCGCGGTTGAGGTGCCGCTGTAGAGCTTGGCGTAGAGGAACTCCTCGCCCGGGGCGATCCGTCGGGGGATCTCCGTCGTCGGGGGGGCGGCGGGGACGGGCTTGCGCTCAACCGCGATCGGCGCCGACGGCGCGCGGTCGCTCTGAACCCGCAGGAATGGGATCAGGACTTCGTGGACATACCCGCCCTCCGGGCCGCGCGCCAGTACGTCCTCGGGCCCGATTCTCAGCTCGATCAACTGGGCGCTCGGGCGGTCCTTGACCAGGTGGATGAAGGTCTCGACACTGAGTACGTTGTCCAGGTCGACAGGGAGCGTGTTGTCGGCGTCCTCCACTGCGACGAACCGGGGAAGCGCGAGCACGCGCCGCAGCTCCTGTGCGGCGCGGAAACGCTCGCCGCCGCCGCGCACCGCCAGAGCCGCGATTTCCTCGCGCGCAATCCGCCAGCGCGCCGGGGAGAGGATGAGCCGGCCGTACACCAACCTCGGCAGGAACCGACACGCACTCCAGGCGCCCCAGTCCCACTTGAGGTGTCCTTGCACCCCTTGATGTTGGATGCGTTCGAGGAACTTGTACAGTCCGAGGCCGGTCGTGCTGACGTTGTGGGCGTTGGTCATCCGCGGAAGGACCTCGCGCCCGAGCCGGCGCGACCGCAGAACCACCCTGCCGCCGCGGACCGACACCAGGAGATCGGTCACCGGAATCTGGAACTCGGGCGCGACCGCCGCGCGACCCAGGTAGGGGATCTCGTACTTCCTGAGCATCGGCCGGGCGATCACGTTGCCAGTCCGTCCCGGAGGCAGATGGACGATCTCCGCAAACACGGCATCCGGGCGAAACGCCTCCTCCCGAGCGAGATACTCCCTCACCTTCGCGCCCAGCTCCTCGTCGAGGTGACAGAATCGTCCGAGCATCTGCACGCCCGACGGTCCACCCGCGTACTGGAGGCGAAAGCGGTAGTTTCCCGCGGCCACCGCCTCCTCGGAGGCGGCGTGGAGCGTGCCGAAGACGGAGAATACGTCGGGGAGCGGGGGGCCGGATCCAGGCGCCAGATCCTCCAGATCAGAGTCCCGTATAGCGACCTCGTGCAGTCCGAGGCGGAGCGCCTCCTCGTGCTTCCGGATTGCGAGCATCTGCGCCGACGTCCATGGCATGGCGGGGGCCGCGCCCCCGGGGAAGGCCAGGCCGACCAGAAGGGGGGACGCCTCGGCCGCGGGGGCTGTGGACTTCTCGAAGCCGATCCCGACCTCCTCGTCCAGGACCTCGCACAGCGGGACCTCCTGTCCCTCGTACCGCTGCAGGAAGTCGCTCTTGAAGGCGGACCACGGATCGCGGCCCTTTCCGTCCTGCAGACGATGGAGGAGTCGGATCCCGCGCAGGATCTCGTCGATCACCGGCATCCCGATCGAGGCGTCAGTTGCGGGCTTGAAGAGGTCCACCTGAACGAGCCGTGCAGGGTCGATCTCGACCGGAAACGCCTTCAGGGCTTCGGAAACCGCGCGGTAGGAGGCGCGACGGTCCGTCCAGCCGCCTGCATCGATCTCCTGGAGGGCGGCATGTGTCTGCTCCAACCGCTGGGCAGCCGCCTGCCCGCCCCCCGCCTCCAGCAACTCGACCATCCCATGGATCGGTTCCGGACCCGTCACCGACGGGAGCATCCCCGAGACCAGGATCTGAGTGTCAATGAGCTCGGCGACGAACCCCTCGGCTTCGGCCACCGAGACCTCCGGGTCGACCAACGGCTCCGCGAGCTCGCGGATCGTCGCGCCGGCCCGGGCACGCTCCAGCGTGGCGGTCAGGTAGGGGCTGTCCTCGACCCCCACCAGCCGTAGCACCCTCTTGCCCTTCCAGCGGGACTCGAAGTAGCTCCAGCGACCCGCAGAGCGATGGAGGCTGGAGTTGGGGACGTACCGCAGCGTCTTCTTCAGCTCGGGTTGCCGTTCGAGGTGCTCGGCTAGCGCGCAGACGTAGCCCATGTCGAGGCGCGTATGGCGGCGGCACTGCTCGCGTCCCTCGACCTGGATGCGGGTGTTGTCTCCGATGCACCCCAGGGACGTCCCGGCGAACAGGCCGAACGGCGTCGATCGTCCCGCCATCCGTTGCAGATACCGGATCAGGGATCGCTCGATCTTCTGGCCGCGTTCTCCGTCAGGATCGTCGCGCCACAGGCCCAGGCTCTCCTCGAGGCTCGGCGAAGCAACGAAAAGCGCTTCCCGCACCTCCGGGAGGGCGATCAACTGCTTCAGCCGGGCGCGGATACGACCCCGATCCGCGGCGAGGGCCGCATCGAGACGGCCGGCCTCTCCGACGTGCGCCGTAGCGGTCAACCCGTCTCCCCAGCCGCGGAGTTCCTCGATGGGCAGGAGCGGCGTGCGGAAGGCGAAGAACCCGGCATGGACGATGGCGGTCTGGTTCACGATCTTCCCCTTGCTGGCTCGCCAATCCGCTCCCATCGGCCCTTCGGCGTGGACATGGGGGCGCCGGACGGCCCCGAGAGCATGAGGACCCGATCCCAACGCGGTTCGACATCGCTAAACGCCGCCAGGAGGGCGAGACCGGTGCCGGAGGCGCCCACAAGGAACCCGTCCTGCTCGGCAAGCGCGGGATTCCCCGCCTCGTCGACGGTGGCCGTGAGGAATCCGCCGAGCCCCTCGCCGGGCCGCCTCATGTCGAGGGTGTAGCGGAACCACCGCCGCGCGCCCGCAAGGAACTCCTCCCCCCGTGTCGCCTGAAAAATGCGGTTGTACACGTGGGCGATGCCGGCGGCGCCGTGGCAAAGGCAGGCGTCATGCATCCCGGCCTCCTCGGGCGCCATCGGAAGGAGCCCGCGGGCGATCTCCAGGGCTTGCCGTTCCCACCCGCCCTCTCCGACACAGCGTGCCGCGTGCAGGAGAGCCCCGGCGATCCCGATGTCGCCGTAGCACCAGGCGGCCGAAGTGGGGCGCGGGTCGACCCCTTCGACCAGCAGACTTGGAAAGGAGGGGCCCGATGCCCGGGGGAGGCGCTGGGCGAGGAGCCAGGACACCGCGCTCTCCAGCAACGCCGACGACTCGCGAACAGCCACCCCGGCCGCGCACACCTCGGCGAGGAAGGCGATTACGCCCGGCACGCCGTGCGCCACTCCGAGGTCCAGGTAGGGCCGATCCCCGGAGAACTTTTTCTGCCAGCTCCCCTCGGGGGCCCGACTTCTCCAGGCGACACCGTGATCCGTTTCCACGGCGGTGCGGCGCAGCGCTCCGACCAGCAACTCCAGACACGCGCGGGCGGCGGGGAGGGGAAACCGCTCCAGGGCGTACACCCCGACCCCGACCAGGCCGCGGATGACGTCGAACTCCCCGCGTTCTTCGTGGAATCTCACCTGAGACGGCAGGTCCTCGTCGAGGGCATCGAGCGGGTCCTCGAGATCCGGTTCCGTCACGTCCGAGTCGACGTGCGCGCGGGCCCACGCAATGCCCAGGAGGTCTGGGTAGAGCCGACAGCGGTCCGACACTGTCGCGACGGAGAGACGGTTGCGCAGCGACTCCCAGCTCGCGGCGAGCGTCCGGGGGATGGGGCCGTCGGCGCGCACGCGGGCGTGGCATTCGTGGAACAAGAGCCGTCCGAGGGCGCCGCCGCCCAGGGAGGGCTCCACGTCGGCCGCGGAGACTTCGACCGGGATCTGCCTGGCCAGATCCTCCACGGCGGAGCGGGCCTCACGCTCGGATCGGTCGTCCAGGATCGGCGTCCACATCGCTCGACTCCGCGGACCCGGGGCTCCGCAGGCATCCCGTGCGCGCGACATTGTATCGACGGGCATTTCAGCCCGCCATTGTTCCGGCCAACCGCGAATGGACAACGCAGTCTGCCGCGCCCGATATGGCTCGGCAGACTGCGATTCGACTTCGAACGTCCGGTCCGGCTGCTATCCGCAGCGACCCTGGCCGCGGTTCGGCGAACGGGTCTCTCTAATTGCTGCAGTACTGGGAGCAGGTCTCCCCGTTCGTTCCAAACGTCGCTGATCCGATCGAGGCCAGTGTCGCGATCACAATGAGGACCGGCCAGAATCCGCCCTGGACGCCTTGGGCTTCGTCGCGGCTGAGTTCACGCAGGGTTTCACGCTTGAGGTTGAGCTTCTTGATCGTGTTCTTCATCGCCATGTCCTCCTTCGTACCGAACTCCGTGCGGTAGCCGCACCCCGCGTTCGCTATCGTCGGCGCCTCGGGACAGCCCCAGGGTCGCGCGATGAACGCGGCAGGGAAGTAGTATGCAGGCCGGCCGCCTCACACACGTGAACCGGAGTGGAACTCCGCAACAGACGTCGCATACATAGCTTACACCACGTTCACGACCAGGATGTGCGCGCTGATTCCGCGCGGTCCTGGACTCCGCCAGGCCACGTGGTCAGAGATTGGCCAGGGGCGGAGAGGCCAGCCCCAGGGGATCGAGGCCTATGTCTAGCGGGGCGCTTCGAGGCCGAAGGCGCGGATCTTCTGGCGGAGCGTGGTGCGGGAGATCCCAAGCTGCTTGGCCGCCTCGGACTGGTTCCAGCCGACGTCGTCGAGCGTCCGGGCGATCAGCGCCTTCCAGAGCTCGTCGGCGGGCTTCAGGCCTCCCGAGCCCGATGTCCCCAGCCGGTCCATGGCCTCGCGCAAGACCTCCGAGCGGGGGGCCTGGAGGATCTCTTTCGGCAGGTGCTCGGGACGGATCGTCGCCAGACTGAAGGCGAGCGCGTAGCGCATTGCGTTCTCCAGCTCGCGCACGTTCCCCGGCCACGCGTACCGCGAGAGCGCGTCGAGCGTTTCGGGGGCGAGCTCCCTGCGCGTCGAGACGGTCTCCTTCTCCGCCCGGTCGAGCAGGTGCCTGGCCAGGATCGGGACGTCCGTCGGGCGCTCCCTGAGCGGAGGCAGCTCGACGCGGAACACCTTCAGCCGGAAGTAGAGGTCTTCCCGGAACCGCCCCTCCTTCACCTCGCGCTCGAGGTCCCGATGGGTCGCGGCGACGATCCGCACATCGCACTTCTGGGGCGAGACCGCCCCGACGGGGACGAACTCCCCTTCCTGGAGGACCCTGAGCAACTTCCGCTGCAGGTCCTCGGAGGTCTCGCCGATCTCGTCGAGGAAGAGCGTCCCCTGGTGGGCCGTGCGGAACAGCCCCGGGCGGTCCCGATCGGCCCCGGTAAACGCCCCCTTCACGTGGCCGAACAGCTCGCTCTCGAGCAGCTCCCGTGGCAGGGCGGCGCAGTTCACCGCGACAAAGGGCCGGTCTTTCCGCGGGCTGTTCGCGTGGATCGCCTTCGAGACGATCTCCTTCCCTGTCCCCGTCTCGCCGACGACGAGCACCGGATACGGAAACCGCGCGACGTGCGCCAGCGTGACCCGGAGCTGCCGGATCGTCGGACTCTCGCCGACGAGCGCGTCGAACCGATACTGCGCCTGCAGCTCCGTCATCCCCGCCGAGAGGGCGAGACGGAGCTCCTCCACCTCCATCCCCCTCCGCTGCGACCGCCGCGCGCTCCCGACCGCCTTCGAGAGGACCGACGCAAAACGGACGAGCAGCATCTCGTCCTCCGGCGTGAAGGCCTTCTCGGACGAGGTCGAATCCAGGTACAGCGCGCCGACGGGCGACTCGTCGCCCGGGATCGGCACCGCGAGGAAGGACGTCAACCCCAGCGCCAGGATGCTCGCCTGGCCTTGGAAGCGGTCGTCGACGGACACGCTCTGCACGCGCAGAGGCTTCCCGCGCTGGACGAGCCGCGCGATCACCCCGAAGCTGATCCGGAAGCGCTCCGGGCTCAGGTCCTCAGCCTCGAGGCGAAAGGCCGACCGGACCGTCGCCTTCTCCGCGTCCTCGAAAAGAACGATGAAGCCCCGGTCCGCGCCGGTCGCGCGGACGGTCGCCTGCAAGGCCGCATCGAACATCGCCTGTGCGTCCTCGTCCCCGTCCGCAATCGCGGCCACCAGGCGGAACACCTCGCGGCCGAACCGCTTCACGAGGAGGTCGTCGTCGGCCTGCGACGCGGGCGCCGCCGCACCGAGCATGCGGTGAAGGCGGGCACGGTCGCGTCGGGCGACATAGGCCGCGCGGACTTCCGCCGGGAGCGGCGCGAGCAGCCGTTCCAGGGTCTCGGCCGCGCGACGGAGGCGCACATCCCGCTCCGACCCCGTGGCGAGGAGCGCGTCGATCCGCCAGGCGAAGTCGGGGACCGAGAGGACCTCCCCCTCAAGCCGCGCAAGGACGGCCGCGTCGACTGGCCCGGCCTCCAGGGCGGCGGCCTCGATCACGGTGGCCCAGGCCGAGGCCAGGGGGTCTCCGGCCGCCTCGGCGCACTGGCGCAGCTCCGCGATCCGCGTCGGCAGGCCCGCGTCGCCCGTGGCGGACGCCCACTCCGCCCGGGCCGCGGCCTGGAGGACAAGGAGGTGCGGCTCGGAGCCCTCCTCGACGATCGGCTTCGCCTTCGAGAGGGCCACGACGGCGCGGGAGGGGTCTCCGAAGGCGACCTCGATCCGGGCGAGCCACAGGTAGGCCCGCGCCAGGAGCGGCGGCTGGTTGCCTCGGATCAGGAGGCGGCGGGCACGACCCTCCTCGGTCCGCGCGCGATCCCCGAGGCCGAGCTCCCAGGCTGCATGGACCTGGGCGAGGTGCGACTCGGCGTCGGTCGGCTCGGCGGAGAGAAGGGCGAGCAGGTCGCCCGTCCTCCCCTCTCGGACCCAGGCATCGACGTCGGCCATTGTCACTCCTCCAGCCCCTTGGGAGGACGGATTCTAGAGGGCGGCTGGGGGAGGCGCAACACCCGACTGCCCGGGAGGTCAGCGGCGCAGGTCCTTCCAGCGCGGGTCCGCGCGGAGCGATTCGAGGTCGGAATCTACCGGAGTTTCGCGGCGTAGTAACCGTGGATGACGGGCTTGTCTCCGACCTTCATCAGACCAAAGTGTCGGAGCACCTCTGCATCCCAGACCTCGCGGGAATGAAAGCTCTGTCGCCCGCCCTCGAGGTCCTCGATCTCCACGTGCAGCGCGATATCACGATGCGACGCGAACGCGAAGTCGACTTTCATGACCCACGCGTCGTGCAAGAGGATGCGCGCCACCATGGCAAGCAGGGGAGGGGACACTCCCGCCGCGAGCGCCTGAAGAAACGCGCGCATCACCTCCGGCGCGGCCTTGCACGCATCCCAGAGATTCTCGGCGGAGGCGAAGCGAGCTGCATATACTGCCGACGCCGCGTCGATCACTTGGAGAAGACCGTCGGCGTTTTGCACGTCCTTCACCAGCCAGCCGAGCCCCGCATCCTTGAGGAGGTCGGACAGCTCCTGCCCGCGAGAGTCGCTCATGCCGCCTTCCCCCACGGCGGCTCCGTGATGAACCGGTTCCGCACGATGGCGTCGATCAACTCGCCCCAAAGCCCCGCACGATGACCCTGGGCGCGGCCCACGACGAGCGTGATCGAGCTCTCGTTGCCGATGACGTACAGCATCGTGTCGAGGTTCGCCTCTGTAGCCCCCTCCGACTCCCACGCTGTGCGAGCGTCCTCAGACTCGTAGATGAAGAACTCCGTGCTGCTGGGCGCGGCGCGGAGGGCCGAGTGGATGTCGCCCACGTAGGGGGAAAGCGCGTCCGCGTACCGCCCACGCGGCCAGGCATGGCGGAAGAAACCGAGGATCCGACCGCGATCGGCCGCCTCCCACGGGACCTCGAGGATGAGGTCGTCGCCTCCGATCATCACAATCCGGTCTCCCCCTTGTACACCTGCCGCAGCGGCGTCACGACGTAGTCGGTACTCGAGTAGAACACGAACGCCCCGCGTCCACCTCGCAGCGGTTGGAGCCCTCCATCGCCGCTGAATTCGAAGCGGTACATGAGCTTCGATCTCGGAATCATCAGCTTCTGTGCGAGGTCTCGCGTGTCTGGACCGAGGGAGGTAAAATACGCACCGATGGGATGGTCCCCAGGTGGTCTCCCGGCCAGGAATCTCCAGTCGCTCTGGCTGCCGATGCCCTCATATCCGGACTTGTTGGTGTAGTGCTGCACCGTCCCTCGTGCGACACCTGGTCGCGTCCCTGCAGACGCGAGTCATGATACGTTTCGCTCGGCCATCGGGTCAACGCCCGCCCCGCGATTCGCTCGATTTGTTCTAGGATCGTAGCACGCCCGGCGGCACTCAGACGATCCTCGCGCACAGGAGAGACGGGAAGCGTCATCGCGCATGCGAATCGGCTTCCGGGCTGCACTCGGGCGAAACGCCGAAAGGTATGGCACCCGGTTCCACCTCTGGATTGTAGAGCACGTCGCGTAGTAGCATCTCCGCGCACCATCCGAGGGCAGGACGATGGCTGATGATGCCCACACGCCGCCGGCCGACGACATGACGCCCGAGCCCACACAGAAGCTCGCCCGAGACTTGATGGGAGCGGGAACAGACCCTGGTCCGAGAGCGTTCGGCGAACCTCCGACGGCGGCTCCCACGCTGCCAGGCCACGGCGCGCCCAGAGCCGACGCGCCCACGCTGCCTCTGAAGGGAGACGAGTGGGCCTGGCCGAACGTCCCGCAGCGACTTGGGCCTTACGCTCTGGTCGATGAGCTGGGACACGGCGGAATGGGGATCGTGTTCCGTGCCCGGCACGTGAAGCTGGAGAGCAACTGCGCGGTCAAGGTCCTGATTGCCGGCGAGCACGCGTCGCCCGAGGCCATCGCGCGGTTCCGACGCGAAGCGGCTGCCGTCGCGAAGATGGGGAAGCACCCGAACATCGTCACCGTCCATGACCTGGGGCAGGAGGGCGCGCTCTCCTACTACGCGATGGAGCTGGTCCAGGGGGTGTCGCTGCGGAGGAAGATCCGCGAGGAGTCGTACAAGCCGAAGGAGGCCGCGGCGCTCGTGGAGAAGGTCGCGAGGGCGCTCGACTTCGCGCACAAGCACGGCGTGATCCACCGGGACATGAAGCCGGACAATATCGTCGTGCGCGCGGATGGAGAGCCTCAGGTCATGGACTTCGGACTGGCGCGGGACCTCAGCTCCGATGCCCAGCTTAGCGCAACGGGTCAGGTCATGGGGACTCCCGCGTACATGGCTCCCGAGCAGGTGCGGGGCGAGGCGTCGAAGACGGATGCGCGGACGGACGTGTACGCCCTGGGGGCGATCCTCTACGAGCTGCTGACGGGGATTCCTCCTCACGGCGGGCAGGATCTTGGCGCAATCTTCTCGAAGATCCTCCGTGGCGACATCGTCCCGCCGCGCAAGCTGCGCCCCGAGGTGCCGCGCGATGTCGAGACGGTCTGCCTCAAGTGCATGGAACTCTCGCCCGCGAGGCGCTACCAGACCGCGGAGGCGCTCGCGGACGACCTCGCGCGCTATGTTCGCGGCGAGCCGGTGCTCGCTCGCCCCGTCGGTCGCATCTCGCGGTTCGCGCGCCGTGTGCAGAGGCATCCGCTGGTGAGCGGGCTGCTGGCGGCGGTGACGGTCGCGGTCGGCGCGCTCGCGTGGCAGTTCCTGGGGCCGGCGTGGGTCACGGTCCCCATGTGGCCAGAGCATGCACACGTACAGGTCAACGGAAGGCTGCTGCGGGCGAGCGGCCTCGTCTGGCCCGCGGGGGACGCGGTCGTCACCGTGCAAGCAGATGAGTACGAGACGCAGACAAGAAACGTCACGCTCATGCCGGGGAGGCGTCTGAGGCTCGCCCCGTTCCATCTGGAGATGGACCACGGGTTCATCGCGATCGCGAGTAGCCCCCCGGGCGCGGAGGTCTCGATCGACGGGAAGGTGATCGGCAGGACGCCGCTCCCGCGGGCGCCCATCCGCAATGGGAGCCACTCGCTGGCGCTGCGTCTGTCGGACTACGAGGAGTGGAAGGACCAGGTACAGGTGCTCGCAGGCGCGGATGTAAACAAGGGGACGCTCGCATTGACGCACGAGCAGGGATGGCTCGCGCTGGACGGGACGCCGCGGGGTATGACCGTCATCGTGCGCGATGCCGCGACGAAGGCGGAGGTCACGCGGCTCTCACCCCCGGTAGAGGTGCCGCTGGCCACGGGAAACTACATCCTCCAGGGCCGACTGCGAGACCACTTTGATCGGGACTCCACGATCCACGTACCGCGCAACGAGCGGGAGCATCCGAGCCACGTCAACGTATCGCTGAACCGCCAACGCCTCTGGAGTTTCGAGACCGGCGGTGAGGTGTCGTCGTCGCCCGCACTGGAAGACCTCAACGGGGACGGATGCCCGGACTGCGTCGTCGGGTCGGATGACAAGAAGGTCTATGCCCTATCGGGGAGGGACGGCTCAGTCCTGTGGGCCCACGAGACGGGCGACTCGGTGGGATCGAGCCCCGCACTTGCGGATCTCAACGGCGATGGCTGCCCGGACTGCATCGTCGGGTCGGACGACAAGAGGGTCTACGCCCTCTCGGGGAGTGACGGCTCGGTCCTGTGGGCCTACGAGACCGGGGGCAAGGTGACGTCCGACCCCGCGCTGGCGGACCTCGACGGCGACGGCTGCCCGGACTGCGTCGTCGGGTCGTACGACAAGAAGGTCCACGCCCTTTCGGGGAGGGACGGCTCGGTCCTGTGGGCTTACGAGACCGGCGACCAGGTTTGGTCGTCCCCCGCGCTGGCAGACCTCAACGGTGACGGCTGCCCGGACTGCGTGGTCGGCTCGAATGACAAGAAGGTCTACGCCCTCTCCGGGAGGGATGGCTCGCTCCTGTGGACCTACGAGACCGGCGGCCTGGTGAGTTCATCCCGCGCGTTGGCAGACCTCAACGGCGACGGCTGCCCGGACTGCGTTGTCGGGTCGGACGACAAGAGGGTCTGTGCCGTGTCAGGGAGGGACGGCTCGGCCCTATGGGCCTACGAGACGGGCAACACCGTGGGCTCGTCCCCCGCGCTGGCCGACCTCAATGGCGACGGCTGTCCGGACTGCGTCGTCGGATCGTTCGACAAGAGCCTCTACGCCCTCTCGGGGAGGGACGGCTCGCTCCTATGGACCTACGAGACCGGCGGCGAAGTGGTTTCGGCACCGGCGCTGGCGGACCTCGACGGCGACGGCTGCCCGGACTGCGTTGTCGGATCGAGGGACCACAGAGTGTACGCCCTCCCCGGTCGGACGGGCGAGGTCCTCGCGACTTGGCAGCATAAGCGTCGAATGCCCACGACGATCCGCCCTCGATTCGCGCGCCTCCGTCACGACCGGAGGTGGAACGACCTGGAGCGATTCACGGCCGACGCTGTGAAGACTGCGACCGACCCCTGGGCGCGCTCGGTCGCCTGGCTTCACCTCGGTCTGGCGCGGCTGCGCCTGGGCGAAGCGAAGGGCGCGATCGACGCCTTCGCAGAGGCCCGCAAGCTCCACCTCCGCGCGCCTGACGGAGCCGTATTCGAGTGGATCGCGGTGCACGCCCTCGCGGGCCTGACTCCAGAGCGCCGCGCCGAGGCCCACAAGGTCCTTCTCGATGCCCTCGCCTTCGAGCCCGACATCGTCCTCGACGCCTTCGTCGAGGTTCGCGACCTGCTCACGTCTGAGGCGATCGTCGACCTCCGCTCCCTCCTCGACGACAAGTCCCTCGACGCCAAGGCGCAGGTCGTCCGCGCCGTACTCCTCACTGCGTTCGCTCGCGAATCCGTATCGCCCGACCTCCTCATCGCCGCCGAGCGCCGCATCTCCGCGAAACTCGTCGCCGCCGAGGGCCCCGCGACTCGCTGGCTCGGTTACCTCGCCCTCCTCGCCGACGACGAGGAGGACACAGATCGCTTCCGACGCGCCTACGCCACCTACCTCGACCTCCCTCGTCGCCCCTCCTCCCTCGACGCTCTACTCTCCGAGGCCGCACACCGACAGCCGCGCTAGATGTTCCGGTCCCGCTCTACTTCGCGCGTCACTTTCACCACTCGCTCCCTCCACCGCCGCAGTTCGACGATCCGCTCCGCACCTAGCATGCCGCCAAGATGGTGGATTCGGGCGGATCACGGCCACGGGAGGTCGATCCCGTGGGGACCGGGCTCGTTCGCGCACCGAGAGAGCCTGCTCGGGAGCCGATCGAGCTCGATCGCAGCCCCATCGAGGTCGATCGAGCGCTGATCGAGCCTGCTCCCATGCGATTCGAGTTGGATCTGGCACCGATCGAGCTCGATCCCCAGCCGAGCGAGCCTGTACGCGGACCGATCGAGCTTGATTGCGGGGCGAGCGAGGCTGGAGTCGACACCATCGAGCACGAATCTGCCCCCTCGCCGTCCAACGCCTGGATGGCCCGGTCCAACCGTTGGACCGGTCACGAGCGCGCTTGTGACTGCGGGAGAAGCCCCGCAACCCGCCATCCGCAACGCACGGCGACACTTGCGCACATTCCTGAGCGCAACCGTCGGTCTGGCATCGCAGGTGCATCTCACATCCCCGTCCGCGGTCGCGCGCGCGCCGCGGACGCGGGATGGCGACGCACTGTGCCGAGCCGCCCGAGGAAGCGACGCGCGAGAAAGGAAGGGAGCCATGGCGAAATCGCAGATTCCGTCGAAGCCCGAGCTGCTCGTGGCGATGGTGACGCGGATGATCGAGGGCGATGAGATGCACAAGTCGGAGAACCCGTTGCCCGCGAAGGTCCGAAAGGCGATCGAGGACGCGCTGGCGACCCTCGATCCCGTCTACCGCCGCCTCCTGCAGTCCAAGGTCGACTACCTCGAGCTGCGTCAACAGTTCGTGGAAGCTCGGAAGGCGACGCTCAAGGTCGTCCGGTCGGCTCGCGACGCGGTGTACGGTCTGTACTCCCGCGTCGACAAGACGATCGGCGACTACGGGCTCGTCAACCCGAAGATCGGCCGGCGGTCCAGGAAGGAAGTGAAGAGCGATGGATCGAAGCCCGCTTCCAACGCGGCGTAGACCAACCAGGGAGGAGGCCGGTTGCCCGGCCTCCTCCTCTCCATTCCGATTGTCCATGCAGGCGAGGTCGGCGCCCAGGCCGCGCTCAGCAGCGCGTGCGCATCGACTCGCGCGCACGCTCCTGCGCGGCGGGCGACGCGAACTTCTTCGCGGCCGCGTGCGCCCACATCTTCTCGATGTAGGGGCCGGCGTCAGGCGTCTTGCACGCGGTGTCGCCGTGGTCCACCTCGACCTCGCCGATGCGCTTCGCTGCCGAGATCGCGGCCTTCCGCAGCGCGAGGCTCCTGCCGCCGATCGTGATCACGACGCCGTTCATCTCCGCGCGCTCGTCGTTCGATGCGGTGTGGATCGTCTTCTCGATCTGCGCGAGGCGCTCGACAAACCAGGCGTCAGGCGTCGTCTCGTCGAGCATCGCCATGCGGCCGACGACCGCCCACCCGGTGGCGCGCACGGCGGTGTCGTCGGACGCGAGCCACTGGGTCGCCTTTGCCATCGCGTGCGGACCCTCCGCCGTGAGCGAAGCGAGATAGCCGCCGCACATCCGCATGCGGTTCTCCGCCGCCCATTGGTCGAGGTCGCGCGGCGACATCCGCTGCGGGTCCGCGACCTTCATGGCAAGCGTCCGCGCATCGTGGTTGCCGGTCTTCCACAGCGCGAGCGCGAGGTCGTTGTCCACGCCGATCCGCTTCACCAGCGTCTTGAGCGTCGCGAAGCTGACGCCGAAGAGCGGCTCGTGCGCGCCGTGGCGCAGGTAGGTCTTCTTCGTCTGGGCGGAACCGCACTTCTCGAGCTCGCGCATGGTCTCGGCGAGCGTCATCCGCGTGGCGGGTTGTTTCGTCCTGGTGGCGGGCATGTCGTTTCCTCCGACTCGGGTGCGGGCCGGCCACGCGCGCGGCCGATCCCAGCACGCCGAAGACCGGCGGATCGTACCGGTCACGACGGTCGATCGCAAGGGGGGCTCCGTCGGCAAACTCCCCGACGACGTGGGGGAGGCGCGACACCCGGGTGGGCGGGCGGTCAGCGGCGCAGGTCCTTCCAGCGCGGGTCCGCGCGGAGCGATTCGAGGTCGGGGTCCCTCTCGAGGTGATCGAAGTCCGAGAACCCCGCCTTGATCGCGCCCCGGAGCTGCTCGAAGGCCCCGTCCAACTCGCCCGCGCGCCCGAGGCAGCAGGCGAGGTTGTAGCGGACCGTCTGCAGTCTCGCTTGGACCAGCGGATCCGCGAGGATCGCCTTCCTCTCCGCGTCGGAGAGGAGCTCGGTCCCCCGACGCAGCTCCGCGAGCGCCTCCTCGTACGCCGCGCGCGCCGCGGCATGATCTCCGCCCGAGATCGCCTTGTCGCCCTTCTCCGCGGCCGCGGCGAAGGACGGGAGCGGGAACGAGTCGCCGGCGGCCAGCGCGCGCGCCTGGGCGAGGAACTGCTTGAGCGGCGGGTAGTTGTCCCCGACGATCGCGTAGGCCGCCTCGAACGCCGCGACCGCCTCCGTGTAGCGCGCGAGCGACTGGAGCGTGAGCCCTCGTTGCGCGTGCGCCCTCCAGTATCTCCGGTTCCGTCCCAGGATGGCGTCGTAGTCGGCCAACGCCTGCTGATACAGGCCCGCGGTCTCCCCTCCGGAGGCCGCCTCGACATCCCCCAGGAGCTGGCGGACCAGGCCGCGGTTGAGCCGCGCCTCGATCATCTCAGGGTTCTTCTCCAGCGCCCGTCCGAAGTCCTCGATCGCCCGGGCGTAGCTCGCGCGGGGGTCCTCCTTCCGGTCGGCCTCCCCGTTCGCCAGCCCGAGCCAGGAACTCCCGCGGTTGTTGAAGGCGCGTGCCGAGTCCGGAGACAGCTCCAGCGCACGATCGAAGTCGGCGATGGCCCGCCGATAGCTCTCGCGGCCGTCGTCCCCGCGGAAGTCCTCCGCGTTCGCGAGGGACAGCCAGGCATTCCCGCGGCCGTTGAGGGCGTTCCGGTCGGAGGTATCCCGCTTCAGGGCCTCGTCGAGATCCTCGATCGCCTTCCGGAACAGGGCTCGCGGGTCCTGCCCGCGGTTCATCTCCTGCTCCCCCTGGGTCTGCCAGATGCCCCCGCGGGTGACGTAGGCGCTCACGTAGTCGGCATTCTTGGCGATCGCCCGGCCCGCGGCCTCGACGGCCTGACGAAACCGCTCGGACGGGTCCCGTCCCAGGGCGAGGTCGGCGACCCCCCATCGCCACGAGACCTGCGAGGCATTGTTGTCGTAGATCGGGTTCGCGGAGTTGCACCGCATCGCCATCCGGTAGTCCTCGAGCGCCTTTCCGTAGGTCGCCGCCGGATCGACGCCCTTCCGCGCCTCCGCGTCCCCGCGCAGCGAGCTCACGTTCCCTCGGTGGTTGTAGGCGGGCGCGTAGTCGGGACGCCGGTCGAGGACCCGCGAGGCGCACTCCTCCGCCCGCCCCAGGTGCTCCTCCGAAGGAGCACCCCGCTCCGCGGCGGCTCGCGCGCGGTCAACGCAGAGGCCGGCCTCGATGACGAGCGGCTCCGGCCGGCCGGCGTCGAGCTCCTTCGCGGAGGCGAGGTCCTTCAGGGCCGCGTCCCAGTCCGCCTCGGCCTCCTCGCGCGCCCCCTTCGCCGAGCGGCGACGGGCCCGTTCCCCCAGGGCGTCCGCCCGGCTCGTCCACAGGTGCCACCTCCCCCGGTTCGCCTGGATCGCCCCGTCGTGCGCCGTGAGGAGGTCGCCCTCGCCGCCCTGCCCCCTGCGAAGGCGCTGGCGGGCCGCGAATACGAGCCCGTCCCACGCCTCGTCGCGGAAGCGGTCCTCGGCGATGGATTCCCTCAGGAGGCGGATGCCCTCGTCGAGGTCCCCGCGGTAGAGGGCGAGGAGGCCCTGCCCGCACTGGACCGCCCCTTCTCCGAGCTCGCGGGCCTTCCCCTCGCGCGAGAGCGCCTCGATCCGTCGGAAGTCTTCCTCCGCCCCCGTGCGCCACGCGACGAGCCCCGGACGGACCGAGTCGAGCAAGGCCTCTCCCGGCGCCGCGGTCCCCGAGCCCGTCCGCTGGGCGGAGGCCCAGGACGCCCACGCCTCGTCGAGGGCTGCACGATACAGGTCGGCGCGCACCAGTCCCCGCTGGTAGCGGGCGCCGGCGTCGTCGGGCTTCAGGCGGATCGCCTCCGACAGGGCCTTCTCCGCATCGGCCGGCCTCCCGTCGAGGCGCAGGACCCATCCCTCGACGAAGCGGGCCGCCGCGAGGTCGGGCTCGCGCGCGAGGAGGGCCCTGGCGCCGGCCAGCGCCTCGTCCACGACGCGGCGCAGGCGCGAGACGTCCCCGGAGCGCTGCCGCGCCAGCGCGTCCGCCAGGGCGACCTGGGTGGCGCGGTAGAACTCGCTCTCGAGGAGGCCTCGGTCCCGCTCGCGCCCGGCGACGTGCGCGCGCCACGCCATCGCCCCCGCCAGGAGGCTCGCGGCGGCCACGAGGAGGCCCGCGACGACGATCGTCCGTCGACGACGGACCCAGCGGCGCAGCTTGTAGAGCTCCGAGACCGGGCGCGCCAGGATCCGTTCGCCTGAGAGGTAACGGCCCAGGTCCGAGGCAAGCTCGCCCGCGCCCTGGTACCGCCGCGCGGGTTCCTTCTCGAGGCACTTGAGGCAGATCACCTCGAGGTCCTTCTCGACCCTCGGGACCCGCGCGGAGGGCGGCACGAGATCGAAGGCGACAATCTGCTGGACGATCTCGAGGATGCCGCTCCCCACGGCCGGAGGCTGACCGGTCAGGAGCTCGTACATCACCGCGCCGAGGCCGTAGACGTCCGTCGGCGGGCCGATCGAGTCCCTGCGTCCCTCCGCCTGCTCGGGTGCCATGTAGTTCGGCGTGCCGAGGATCATCCCGCTCACGGTCATTCGGCTCTCGGCCTCGATCTCACAGGCCAGGCCGAAGTCGCTGACGTGGGGCCGACCCTCGTCGTCGAGGAGGATGTTCTCGGGCTTCATGTCCCGGTGGACGATCCCGCGCTCGTGGGCGTGCGCCAGGGCCTCGGCGACCCGCAGGAGGAGGCGGGCTCCCGCTCGCGGGTCGCGCCCGTGCTCGGCCCAGGAGCGGTGCAGGGTCCCCCCGGCGATGAACTCCATGGCGATGTAGGGCAGCCCGTCCGCCTCGCCGACCTCGTGGACCTGGACGATCCCCGGATGTTGGAGGCGCGCCGCGGCCCTCGCCTCGCGCGCAAAGCGGATCGCGCGGGGGTCGTCGGGCCCCGTGGTCTCCTTGAGCACCTTGAGGGCGACGACGCGCTGGAGGCGGGGGTCGAAGGCTTTGTAGACGACTCCCATCCCGCCGCGCCCGAGCTCATCGAGGATTTCGAAGTGGGCAATCCGGAGGGGGCGCGCGGCAAGCGAGGCCTGGGCCGCCGGGTGCGTGGGGGGCTCGGACTCGCTGGATGCCCCGCCGGGGCTGGGGGCCGCCAGCGAGGACAGGGCGCCGAGCTCGACGGGGTCGAGGTAGCCGCGCTCGACCAGCGCGCGGACCAGGGCCTGCCCCTCGCCCGCGCCGCGGCACTCCGCGACCTGCTCGGGCGTCACCGCCCGCCGCGCGAGGAGCCACTCGACAGGGTCGGTCCCTTCCATCTCTTCCAGCGTGTCCCCTTCTTCCGCCCGGCCCGGCGGGCATCGATCAATCCGCGATCCGAGAACCGAGGTCCGCAATCACCCTGTGCCGCCTGAGCTCCTCGAAGAGGATCGTCGCGAGAGGCGCCTCAGTACGCACCGGGACGAACCGTCCGCCGTGGCGGGCGAGGAAACCCGCCCAATCCTCCTCGAAGGCGCGCATGGACGACTGGTACGCCTCCCGCTCGGCCGCACCCATGGAAACGAGGCGCTCCTCGCCGCTCTCGGCGTCACGGACGCGAAGGACGCCGCCCGCGGGCGGGTGCAGATCGGCGTCGCACCACGTGGCGATGACGGTCACCTCGCAACCGCGCTCGCAGAGCGCCGTGATCTCGCGGCGGGGATCGACCGGGTCGAGCAGGTCCGTCACGAGGCAGACCTCGGCGCGCGGCATGCCCGGTTCCAGGAGCGGACGGAGCGAGGCTCCCAGCCCCGTCGAGCCCGCGGGGGAGGGGACCGCCGAGAGCTCGCGCAGGAGCTCCGCCTCCCCGAGCGCCCCGACGTGCTCGCCTCCCTCGCGCGCGGCCCCGCCGGTGAAGGCGGCCGCGCGGACTCGACAGCCGTTCGCGAGGGCGACGACGCCCAGGGCCGCGGCGATCCGGAGGGCGACGAGTCCCTTGGGGGGATTGCCCGAGGACATGGACGCGCTCGCGTCGACGCGCAACACGACGCGGCGCTCCTGGTCGCGCGAGAACTCCTTCACGTGGAGCTGGCCCGTCCGCGCGTAGACGTTCCAATCGACGTAGCGCAGCTCGTCGCCGGGGGCGTACGGACGGTGCTCGCGGAACTCGACGTTCCCGCCCTTCTTCTGGCCCGAGACGTCCCCGGCCGCGCCCGAGAGCGCGCCGCCGCGGCAGGGAAGCCCGCAGGCGCGGAGGCGACGGACGATGGGTTCGTCGAGAAGAGAGGCCATGGAGCGCAATTCTCACTTCTCAACACGCACTTATCAACAGAGGCCCAATCCTGGAACGCAGACAAGTGCATGTTGAGAAGTCGCAAGGTGCCGACTAGGATGCTTGGCCTGACAAGCGCAAGGAGACACATGGAGACGCCCGAGAAGGACACGCCGAGCGATTTCATCCGCGAGATCGTCGCCCGCGACCGAGCCGAGGGGAAGTGGGAGGGCCGCGTCCAGACGCGGTTCCCTCCGGAGCCGAACGGCTACCTCCACATCGGCCACGCGAAGTCGATCTGCCTGAATTTCGGGATCGCCGAGGAGTTCGGCGGGCTCTGCAACCTCCGCTTCGACGACACGAACCCCGCCAAGGAGGAGGTCGAGTACGTCGAGTCGATCAAGACGGACGTCCGGTGGCTGGGGTTCGACTGGGGCGACCGCGAGTTCTACGCCTCCGACTACTTCGAACAGCTCTACCAGTGGGCCGAGCAGCTCGTCCTGAAGGGAAAGGCGTACGTCTGCGACCTCACGGCCGACCAGGTGGGCCAGTACCGGGGGACGCTGACCGCGCCCGGGAAGGAGAGCCCGTTCCGGAACCGCCCGGCCGAGGAGAACCTCGACCTGCTGCGCAGGATGCGGGCGGGCGAGTTCCCCGACGGGAGCCGCACGCTGCGCTCCAAGATCGACATGGCCTCCCCGAACATCAACATGCGCGACCCGGTGATGTACCGGATCCTCCGGGCGGAGCACCACCGGACGGGAAGCAAGTGGCTGATCTACCCGATGTACGACTGGGCGCACGGGCAGTGCGACTCGATCGAGAAGGTCACGCACTCGATCTGCACGCTCGAGTTCGAGAACCACCGCCCGCTGTACGACTGGTGCCTCCACGAGCTGGGGATCTACCACCCGCAGCAGATCGAGTTCGCGCGCCTGAACCTGACGTACACGATGATGAGCAAGCGGAGGCTGCTGCAGCTCGTGCAGGAGAAGAGCGTGTCCGGGTGGGACGACCCCCGGATGCCCACGCTCTCGGGCCTGAGACGGCGCGGCTTCCCGCCGAACGGGATCCGCTCGTTCTGCCGCAAGATCGGCGTGAACAAGTACGACAGCGTCGTCGAGTTCCAGCTCCTCGAGCACTGCATCCGCGAGGTGCTGAACAAGGAGACGCTGCGCCGCATGGCGGTCGTCCGGCCGCTCAAGGTCGTCCTCGAGAACTGGCCGGAGGGGAAGGTCGACGAGCTGGACGCCGTCAACAACCCCGAGGACCCGGCCGCGGGCTCGCGCAAGGTCCCGTTCGGACGGGAGCTCTACATCGAGCAGGAGGACTTCATGGAGGAGCCCCAGAAGGGGTTCTTCCGCCTCGCGCCGGGGCGAGAGGTGCGCTTGAGGTACGCCTACTTCATCAAGTGCGCGAGCGTCGTGAAGGACGCCTCGGGGCGGGTGACCGAGCTGCGCTGCACGATCGACACGGCCACGCGCGGCGGGGATGCGCCGGATGGGAGGAAGCCCCAGGCGACGCTCCACTGGGTCTCCGCGGCGCACGCGGTGCCCGCCGAGGCGCGGCTGTACGACCACCTCTTCATGAAGCCCGACCCTGACGACGTGGCGGAGGGGGCCGACTGGAGGACGAACCTGAACCCGAAGTCGATCGAGGTCGTCACGGCCCAGGTGGAGGGCTCGCTCGCCTCGGCCAAGGTGGGGGAGAGGTACCAGTTCGAGCGGATCGGCTACTTCTGCGTCGACCCGGACTCGAAGCCCGGGCGGCTCGTGTTCAACCGCACGATGACCCTCAAGGACTCCTGGGCGAAGGAGAAGCAGAAGGGCCAGCCGCAGAAGGCCGGCCGCGCCGGGTCGTAGCGATGTCCGGCGCGAGGGGAATCTGCGCGGCCCTCTTCGTGGTCGCCTACACGATTCTGGGGCCGGCGAGGCTGTTCACGGTCGGATCGGTGGAGGTGCGCCCCAGCCACGTCGTCCTCCTCGCGGGGAGCGCCCTGGGGGCCATCCTGCTGCTCGCCCGCCGCCGGCCGTGGCCGCCGCTGTCGAAGGCGTTCTTCGCCGTCGGGACCGCGTTCGTCGCGTGGGTCGCCGTCTCGTGGGCCACCACGAACGGCCCCGACATGGCGCGAAGCCTCCTCCTCAACTACGGCGCCGCCATGGCCGCCGTGGTCCTCGTCGTCGGGACCATCATCGAGCGCCGCCACGTCGAGTGGACGGTCTCGACGTTGCTCTTCGTGACCGTGTTGGGCGCGATTCTCGGCGGAATCCAGGCGGCGACGTCGCCCCGCGCATCGCTCGCCGCGTGGGTCTACGGCGAGGTCTGGCAGCTCGGCTACAGCCCCGTCGGCTACGATGCCATGCCGACCGGGTTTGGCCTGAGCATGCTCGTGGGGTACGTCCTGGCGCTCTCACGCTACCTTGACGGAAGGGCGACTCGCATCGTGCAGGCGGGCCTCGTCGCGGGCCTCGCCGGGGTCCTCCTCGCCGGGACCCGTTCGACGATCCTCGCCGCCTGCCTCGCGACCGCCTTCCTGTGGGGCGGGATGGGCCTTCGAGCGCATGCGTCGCGGATCCTCCGTCTCGTGGTCCTCGTGGGAGTCCTCGGCGCGGCGATCTGCATCTGGTTCCCCTCGTCCCGCCTGCAGCTCTACGCGCGGGTCACGTCCCACGGCCAGACGATCTCGCACTGGAACACCCAGTCGAGGCTGATCTCGTGGAAGGCCGCACTCGACGTGTGGCGCGAGCAGCCGGTCGCAGGCGTGGGGATCGGCCGGTATCGAGAGGTCGTCGTCCCTCGCCTCCCGAAGGACATCGCGATCTACAACCAATGGTCGCACAACGTCTTCCTCGGGCTGGGCGTGGAGACGGGGATCGTCGGCGCGGGGCTCTACCTCGCGCTCCTCGGAATCGGCTTCGCCGCCGCCTGGCGTCGGAGGGACCCGCTCGGCTTCGGCCTCCAGGCGGCGATCCTCGCGCACTGCTTCGACGCCTTCTTCCACAACCACCAGTTCGACAACCATCTCTGGGTCCTGATCGGCCTCTCGCTCGCCGCGGGGGGCCTCAAGGAGGACGGATGCGCCCCCGCGACATCCACGAGATGATCCGCATCCTCCGCCGCGAGGTGCGGAGGTGGAAGGCGCCCGTCGTCGGGGTGATCGCCGAGGAGTCCCGGGACCCGTTCCAGGTGCTGGTCTCGTGCGTCCTCTCGCTCCGGACGCGCGACGGGACGACCGAGGCGGCCTCGAGGCGCCTCTTCGCGATGGCGCGGACCCCTGAGCGAATGGCCCGCCTGTCCGTGAGGAGGCTCGAGAAGGCGATCTACCCGGTCTCCTTCTACCGGACCAAGTCGCGGTCGATCCTCTCGTTCTGCCGGGACCTCGTCGCGCGGTTCGGCGGGCGCGTCCCGGACACGATCGACGAGCTGCTGACGCTCCAGGGGGTCGGCCGCAAGACGGCGAACCTCGTCGTCACGGTCGCCTATGGGAAGCCCGGGATCTGCGTCGACACGCACGTCCACCGGATCCCGAACCGGTGGGGGTACGTGAGGACGAAGTCGCCCGAGGAGACCGAGATGGCGCTTCGCGAGGTCCTGCCTCGGCGCTACTGGGTCACGTTCAACGACCTCCTCGTCCCGTACGGCCAGAACCTCTGCACGCCGCTCTCGCCCCACTGTTCTCGCTGCGCCCTCGCGCGGTTCTGCGCCCGCGTCGGCGTGGGCCGCTCGCGGTGACCGGCTGGACGGACCTGCCCTGTCCGATTACAATCCGGGCCTCATGCGCAT
Organism: uncultured Planctomycetia bacterium; assembly: GCA_964649705.1. Taxonomy (GTDB): domain Bacteria; phylum Planctomycetota; class MHYJ01; order WSZJ01; family CAZYRM01; genus CAZYRM01. Next base: position 66,509 of record CAZYRM010000004.1, on the reverse strand, counting down.
CGAGGCCTCCGAGACCTTCCGCGTCGCCCCGGATCGGCTCTGGCCGCTCCTCGCCAACACCGACAGCCTGAACCGCGAGCTGGGGCTGCCGAACGTCGAGTACACCTTCTCGCCGCTCTCGCAGGGCGGCTCCGCGGTCCGCGCGCGGACCCGCGTGGGTCTCGTCACGATGGAGTGGGACGAGCACCCGTTCGAGTGGATCTGGCCGCGGGAGTACAGCATCCGCCGGGTGTTCCACAAGGGGCCGATGAGCGAGTTCCGCGCGGCGTTCCGCTTCGAGCCGGAAGGGCAGGGGTGCCGCGTAGGCATCCAGGTCGACCTCGAGCCCGCCGGGCTCCTCGGCAAACTCGTCGCCAAGCCGTTCGGGCAGAAGAGCCTCAACCAGACGATCGAGGCGACGCGGAACTTCGAGCGGTTCCTCCTCGGGGAAATCCCCTCGCCCTACCCGAACCGCTTCGGACGGGGGGCTATCGACCGCCCGGAGCTCGAGGGCCGCCTCCGCCAGCTCGAGCAGTTGTCCTTCGACCGCTCGCTCGTCGATCGGCTGGGAAAGCTGGTCGTCGAGGAGGTGGACGAGCACATCTGCGACCTGCGCCCGTACGAGATGGCCGACACGTGGAAGGCAGACCGCTTCCAGGTCCTGCGCCTCTGCCTCTACGCGACCAGGGTCGGGGTCCTCGACCTCAGGTGGCACGTCATCTGCCCCTCCTGACGCGGGTCGAAGGGGGAGCACGACTCGATGCGTCGGCTCGCCCCGGGACACGAGTGTAGCTCGTGCAACGTGAAGTTCCGCGTGGACCTGGAGAACAACGTCGAGGCCCGCTTCACGCCGAACCGCGCGGTCAGGGCGACGTCGGGCGCAAGGTGGTGTACGGGCGGCCCGATGAACACGCCTCACGTCCTGGCCCAGGTCATCCTGGGAGGAGGCGAGACGCGCTCCGTGCCCCTCGATCTTCCGGAGGGAAACTACGGGATCCGCGCCGCGGGGCGGATGGACCCGATCCCGCTGGAGATCGGCGACGGGGCCGCCGAGGTGGAGGTCCGCGTCGGGGCGGCGGACGGGGAGCCGGTACGGATCGCGCGCGGGGGGCGCCTGGTGCTCAGGAGCGCGCTCGGCCAGCCGCTCAAGGTGGGGATCGAGCGGACGGCCCGGAGCGAGGCTCACGCGACGGCCGCGGAGATCACGGCGATCCAGGAGTTCAGGGACCTCTTCGCCACGGAGGCGCTCGCGCCGGGCGTCGAGCTCTCGATCGGGACGCTCGCGATCATGTTCAGCGACCTGAAGGGGTCGACGGCCATGTACGAGCGGATCGGCGACGCGCCGGCCTACGCGCTCGTGCGGAAGCACTTCGAGTTCATGACGGAGCGGATCCGGGCCCACCACGGGGCAATCGTGAAGACCATCGGCGACGCGGTCATGGCGGTCTTCCGGAAGGCGGACGCCGCGGTCCGCTGCGCGTTGGCGATCCAGAAGGACGCCGCGGGGACCGAGCTCATGATCAAGCTCGGGATCCACACGGGCCCGTGCATCGCGGTGTCGGGGTCCGACTACCTCGACTACTTCGGCTCGACGGTGAACATCGCGGCGCGGACCCAGGACCAGAGCCTGGGGGGCGACGTGGTCGTGACGAGCCTGGTCATGCGGGCCCCGGGCGTGCGCGCGGCGATCGAGGAGTTGGGGGCGCACGAGTCGTCGTTCCAGGCGACGCTCCGCGGCCTGGAGTCGATGTTCGAGCTCTATCGCCTGGTCCTGGGCAAGCCCGGCGACACGCGCCTGCTGCTCGACCGGATCGAGCGGTCCTCCCAGGCCTAGACCTGGCTCGTCGGCGCGTTCGGGTCGAAGTCGACCGCCTCGCCGCGGGGGAGGGCCCCCCGCGTCGCCAGGCGGAAGAAGGCCTCGACGATCTTCGGGTCGAACTGCGTCCCCGTGCAGCGGCGGATCTCGGCGAGCGACTGCTCCTGCGTCATGCTCGGCTTGTACGGCCGCCGCGTCACCATCGCGTCGTAGGCGTCCGCGACTGCCAGGATCCTCGCGTGGTACGGGATCACGTCCCCCGCCAGGCCGTCCGGATACCCCGTCCCGTCGTACCGCTCGTGGTGGTGCCGGATCCCCGCGAGGATCGCCCCCGTGTTCTTGAAGTTCCTGAGGATGCTCTCGCTCACCGTGGGGTGCCGCTTCATCACCGCGTACTCGTCCGCCGTCAGCTTCCCCGTCTTCTTGAGGATCTCCTCCGGCACCCCGATCTTCCCGACGTCGTGCAGGATCCCCGCGATCTCCACGAGGTCCACCTCGACCTCCGGCAGCGCCAGCTCCCTCGAGAGAAGCGTCGCGAGCGCCGAGACCCGCTCGGAGTGGCCGCGCGTATAGGAGTCCTTCGCCTCGATCGCCGCGACGAGCGCGCGGATCGAGTTGAAGAACAGGGCCCGCATGTCGTGGACGAGCTGCATCCGCTCGACCGCGATCCCGACCATCTTCGCGATCGCCGCCAGCAGCTCCATGTCCCGCTCGGAGAAGCGGGCCTGCGGACGGACGATGTCGAGGTAGAGGGCCCCCACGATGCGGCGGTGGGCCTCCATCGGCACGCAGAGCGCGGATCGGATCCCGTGCGTGACGATGCTCTGCGACCCCGCGAACCTCTTGTCGGAGAGCGGGTCGTCGGTCAGGATCGACAGCCCCTTCTTGATCGCCTGCTCGACGATCGTCCTCGACAGCACGATCTCCCGCCCCTTCTCCGCCTCGCGCGTCCAGGGGATCTTCCGGGCGATCGTCGCCTGGTCCTCCTCACACAGGAGCAGGACCGCGTGGTCCGGGCCGAAGGTCTCGCCGATCGTCTCCATCACCTGCTTGAGGGCGGAGTCGAGGTCCTCCTCGGCGGAGAGGATGTTCCCCACCTTGTAGACCGCCGCGAGCGCCTTCTGGAGCCGCTCGATCTTCTCCCCCGCGTACGCCTCGAGGATCGTCTCGATGAAGTCGTGCTCGCTGGCGCGGAGCTTCTTCAGGCGGTCGCTCCCCTGCTCCTTCCAGTCGTTGGCGACGAAGGTGATCGTGCTCGCCTTTCCGGCCTTCTGGATCGCCTCCTGCACGCAGAACTGCAGGACGGCCTCGCCGGCGACGAGGAGGTCCTCGGGCTTCAAGGGGGCGGACTTGATCTTCTCGGAGTTGAGGTAGGTCCCGTTCGAGCTGCCGAGGTCGCTGAGTACGAACTCCTTGCCGCTCCACTCGATCGCGAAGTGCTGCCGCGAGACGCCGACCTCCGGGAGGTGGACGTCGCAGGCCTCCTCGCGCCCGAAGATCGTGCGCTTCCCCTTGACGAGGTAGTAGGAGGCCCCGGGGTTCTTCCCCTTCACGATGCGGACGACTGCGTTCATCTCGACCCCGAGTCTACCGAGTCTTGCGCGCCTCTTCCACTTCTGCCCGAACCTGGCGGGTCATTCCGTCCCTCACGTCGCAGTTGAACTTGATCCGCTCCTCCGTGGTGTCGGCCGTCCTCCCGTCGAGCGTCGCGTCGTAGAGGTCCGCAAGGTGCCCCATGGCCTCGGCCAGCGTGTTGAGGAGACGCGGGGCGTTCGGCATGTGGAAGATCTCCTTCGATGCCTTCGCCCAGGAGTCCAGGTCCTCGCGCCCCAGCGCGAGCCGGTCGCGCCAGCCCGGGAGCCACGCGGTCCACTCGCCCATCGCGGCGCCGCCCTGGTCCGCCTTCTCGCGGGCGGCCTCCAGCTCGTCCGAGAGGGCCTGGAACGCCTGCAGGCGCTTCTCGACCTCCTGGACGATCGCCTCGCGCTCCGCGAGGACGATCGCGTAGAGGGCCTGAAACCGCTCGCGGATCGCCTCCACGGCCTTCTGGAGCGACGCGGGGAGGGGATTCCCCTTTTCGGCCCCGGGCTTGCCGGCCTCCTCCCCGAACTTCGCGTCGAGGTCGATGAGGCCCCTGGCAAGCTCCGCAAGCTCGCCCGCAAGGCCCGACGCGATCTCCGCGTGGGCCTTCTCGATGGCGCTCCCCTTGTACCGCACTGCCCGCGCGGCGAAGCCGTCGACGAGGGCCGTCCACGCCTCCCGGCGCTGGGCCCACGCCGCCGCCGGGGTGGGGCTCTTCCGCGCCTGGTCGAACTCCTCGAGGAGCTTCGTGAAGAGCGCCTGGTAGTCCAGGAGGTCGCGGTAGAGGTCGAACGACGTGGGCTCGCGCTTCTCGTCCTCGCGTTCCTCGACCTCGACGATGCGGCGCTCGATCTCCCGGATGTACTCGTCGACCATGAGGGAGAAGGCGGGGCGCGCGACGAGGACCTGGGTGCGCGCGGGGTCCCGGCCGTTCTTCCGGCAGATCTCCTCGTAATAGTGGAGAAAGAGGAGGTCGAGGAAGTTGGCGATCACGGCGAGGTCCCGGACCGACTCAGGAAAGCGCGGGGCGAAGATGCTCTCGGGCCCGACCTCGCGGGCCAGCGTATCGAGGCCCTTCTGCTTGGAACGCCAGTCGTTTGCCCAGGCCTCGAAGTCGGCCTCCCGGAACTCCCTCTTGCCGTCCAGGTACTCCTTTGCCCTCGTACGAAGGTCGCCGTAGAGGATGCGGGTCCTCGTCAGGCCGTCCTTGAGGCGCTCCTGGTACCACTTCGTCTCCTGTTTCTCATCGTCGCGTGTGCCGCAGTAGGTGGAGACGCGGCATGTCTTCTCCTCCGGGCGGTCCTCGAGGCGCTTCCGGACGGCGGGGACCTGGTCGAAGGCGGCGTACCGGACGGCGAGGTCATACACGCCGGAGAGGACATGGCGGTCGATGGGGCCGTAGAGGAGCTTGAACTGGCCCGCGAGGACCTCTCCGCGCGCGACGGCGCCCGGGGCCGCCTCCCCGCAGAAGTAGACCATGAGGCCGAGGATCGTGTGATCGGGGAGGTCGGTCTCCCCCGAGATAACGAACTTCCGCGAGCCTTGTTGGTACTCGGCGTTCGCGCGGATCGTGATGGGGCCGTCCTGCGCGGAGGCGGCGAGGGAGACGAGGCAGACGAAGAGCCCGCACGCGGCTCGCGCGCGGGTGGAGGGGTCGAAGCGCATCCCTCTCGCAGCAGGAGGCCTAGCGGCCGATGATGAGCTCGTACGACAGGAACCGCAAGGGGCCCTGGTACATGATCATCACATCGTCCACCACGGGCGTCACATTGAGCGGAACCAGTGTCAGGGGAATCACGACGTCGAAGGCATAGGAGATCTCGGTCTGGGCGCCGACGACTTCGGGGAGGCCGAACGGGACGAGGTCGTTGTTCCCATTGCCGTTTCCGTCGACGGGGATGTCGACTCCGCCGCCGCCACCGCCACCGCCACCGCCTCCTCCACCACCGCCGCCGCCTCCGCCGCCTCCGCCACCACCGCCGCCGCGGCCCCCGAAGTCCTCATCGCGGCCCATCCCGAAGTCGTCGTCGTCCCCCTGGTGGACCCCCTGGCAGATCGGACAGGCCGAGCTGTTGTGCGACCCGCCGTAGTGCCCGGACGCCTGGCAGATCGGACACTCCTCCGAGTCGTGGTCGTCCTCCTCTTCCTCGTTCTTCTTCGGCTTGTTCTTCCCGACACCGAGGCCGAAGGAGACGCCCGACCCGAAGTCGACGAGCGATCGTCCCATGTACTCCTTCGGGATCCACTCGGTCCAGATGATCGGGCCGATGCGGATCGGATAGGGCTGCGGGGTGAAGGCCCCCTCGTAATGCCCGACGTAGATCGGGTCGACCTTCTCGAACCGGTCGCGCGGGATGAACCCCGGCGCGGGGAAGATCGTCGGCGAGTTGTACATCCGGACGTCGTCCACGGTGATGTTCTTGAGGTAGACGTTTCCGGCGTCGGGCCGCCCGCCCAGGTAGAATCGGTCGTCGCGCGGGGCGAGCCCAGGGAACCACGTCACGAGCAGGTCATTCGCGGCCGTGTACGACGTCACCGGATAGAGCCGCCCGTCGATGAACATGCGCTGGTCGGTCCCGTCGAACCACTCCACGACGACGTGGTGCCACTCGTTCTCCTGCCCGGCCCCGGGGACCCTCGCCATCGAGACCGTGCGGCGGTAGGCATAGGGGACAGGATAGGGCGGCGGCGTGTTCGGGTCGTACTGGTTGTAAGTGTAGAACGTCCTCGAGCTCTCGATCGTCAGCTCGCCGCGGTAGATCGACGCCTGGACGATCGCCTGGATCCCGGCCTCGCTGGTGATGCGGTTGGTGCCGAAGAAGATCGGCTGCGGCGCCATCGTGGCGTTCCGGTCGAACTTCATCCAGAACTCCATCGTCCCGAAGTCGCGAGGGAGGTTCTGTTCCGAGGGGTAGGAGAGCCACTCGCGGCGCGTCTCGTTCCCGTACGTACCGTCGACGAAGAGGTCGCTCCCGAGGGGCAGGGCGCGGTTCTCCTCGCGGGTCCCGATCGACACCGGCGGCGTCACGGGGCTCCTCTGCAGCTCCGGCTCGTACTGGTCGGCGAGGTCGGCCTGGAAGGTGCGCAGGTCGAGCGGCGCCACGTCGCGGCGCGTGTCGGTGTGGAGCTGGATGTACCCGTCGTAGGACGCGGACCACTGGTCCTCGCTGTCGATCAGGTTCTCGGGGAAGGTCTCCGTGTTGTCGGCGGTGACGCTGACGCGCCCTTCCTCGAAGTCCTCCTGCGTCGTGTGATAGAAGACGTCGTAGATCTGGACCGTCGACCGGATGCAGCTCTCGGCCACAACGTCGCCGAAGGCGCTTCCGACCACGCGTCCCATCGAGGTGACCTCGTAGGTCCCCATGGACCGGAACACGAACTCGGTCGACAGGTAGGTCAGGTCGAGCTTGTCGACGCGCGGGTTCCGGACGCGCTCGGCGTTGAAGTCGTTGAGCATCGAGTTCGGGTTCGCGTTCGCCTTGAGGCAGTCGGCCTGGCCCTGGGTCAGGAGTCCGAGGCGGGCCACCATGCCGTCGGCGAAGGCGTAGAACTCCATCCAGGACTTGAGGGGCCCCTCGCCGGCGTTGCGGCTGGCGCGGAAGCGGATGATCTCGTCGGCGATCCTCCCCGCCTGGTCGAATGAGATCGCGGGCTCGTTGGGGCCGGCGACGTCGGTCAGCACGGCCACAAGGACGGGCCTCGCGGCGGTGTTCACGTTCACGGGGGCCCGTCGTTCCCTCTTCCAGGGCGGGATCCCCTCGACCATCTGGGCTCCGGGGTCGGGCGCGATCGTGGTCGGGTCGACCCAGGTCCACGCGGTCACGTAGTCGCGCACGCTCTCGAAGTCGTCGCGCCCGAGGACCTCGATCAGCTCCTCCTTGCCCTTGTACGCGCCGCCGAGCTGGTCGCGGAAGCTGACGACCTGGTTCCCCCGCCCGCGGATCGGGTCGATGACGGGCTGGCCGCGGCGCCGCAGCTCGTCGGCGATCGCGAGGCCGAGCGTATCGAGCATCCTCGGCAGGGACGGCTGCGGGTTGTTGAGGTAGATCTGGCTCGCGCCATCGAGGATCTTGAGGACGTACATGTCCCCCTGCGGGATGTACGTGGAGGCCATGAGCCCCGAGTAGGGCAGGGTGTAGGCGGTGCCGGAGAGGTACGAGGGATTCCGCGCACCCTCCAGGTCGATGCCTGCGCCCACGCCCGTGCCGGCGTCATCCTTGAAGACCCAGGGGTCGCGCGGGTCGTCGTACGACTTGTTGAGCGTCACGTCCCGCAGGTGGGCGATGCCGGCCTCGAGGCCAGCCTGCGCGATCATGCGGGCGCGCGCGAGGTCGATGTAGTTGCGCGACGCATTCCTCTCGACCCTGGCGATCGCGACGAACGTCAGGGCAAGCATCGAGAGCAGCGCGAGCAGGGCGACGACGACGAAGAGGGTGACGGCTCTGGATCGGAACGGCCTCAGCCGTCCCCTTCCCAGGCGAGCTACGTCCATGTGGACCCCCCGCAGCCGGTTGCGTGACTCCCTCACCTAGAGGCACCCACGCTATCACCTCTGTGAGCCAAGATCAAACGGAATTCCGGTCCGAATTTCCGGGGTCGGCGTTTTCCGGCGGCTCCTCGGAGAGCGTGAGGCGGATCTCGCCGAACTCGCTGTCCTGCTCGACCTTGACCCGCTTCTGCCGGGCCAGCTCCAGCACGGCGAGGAACCCTGCCACGACGCGCATGCGGTTCGTGCGGTCCCCCAGGAGATCCGTGAACCTCCCTGACCCGCCCGCTTTCAGCTTTTCCACCAGACCCGCCATGATCTGCTCGATCGGGACGTCGTCGAAGAAGATGGAGGCCGGCAGGTCGAGGAGGGTCTGCTGGGTGATCCGTCCGAACGCCGCGGCGAGGTCGTAGAGCGCCAGCTCCACCTCGACGTCCTCGGGCGACTCCGCGGGCGGGGGAGGGAGGGGCGGGCGCGCCCAGCGGCGGCCCTGCTTCTCCGCGAGCGGCACGAGCTTCTGCGCCAGCTCCTTGAAGCGCTTGTACTCGAGGAGCTTCCGGACGAGGTCGAGGCGCGGGTCGAGCTCCTCCTCCTCGCCCTCCTCGGGGCGCGGGAGGATGAGCCGCGCCTTGATCTCCATGAGCGTGCTCGCCATCAGGAGGAAGTCGCCCGCGAGGTTGATGTCGAGCTTCTGCATCAGCTCGATGTACTGGACGTACTGGTGGGCGACGACGGCGATCGGGATGTCCTGGATCTCGACCTCGTTCTCCCTCACGAGGTGGAGGAGGAGGTCGAGGGGCCCGTAGAAGTTCTCGAGGCGGACCTTGTAGTCGACGACGTCTTCCATAGGGGGGGCATCGTACCGTCCCGCGGAATCCGTCGACAAGGATTCCGCCGAACCGTGCCGAGAGACCGCCGTTCAGCCGGACGCGTGCGGCGTCCAGGCACGGGCAAGAAGCGCGAATAGGGCTGGAGCAGGACTCTCTTTTCTACCGCCAAGGCACGCCAAGAGGCGCCAAGAGATGGGCAGAGGCGAGCATGTGGGCCGGATGCGCATGGTCTGGGTCGTCCTTCTGGCGCTCGGCATCCATGCGGCCATTGGAGCCCTGGCCCACCTGCCGAGCATCGAGAAGCGAATCGCGGTCGACCGGTGGGACCTGCTCATCTCCCTGCGTGCCGATCCCCCGCCGCTCCTGATGACACACCGCGAGGGGGAGCCGTCCGCCTGGCCGGACCGCTTTGTTCCTGCGGACGAGGGCTTGGAGGATGAGTACGTCCCCTTCTTCCGGTGGCGCGCGGCGCAATACGAGTGGAGGGACGTATGCTTCGAGTCCGTGGAACCGACTCCACTGCTCCGACTCGACATCGAGCTCATCGAGATTCGTACGCGATGGGGTTGGGGGCGGGGGAGTCGCCAGTACTTCGTGCGCGTCCGGTACAACTTCGGCGTCGGACGAGGCGGGGCGGAGTAGCCGCGCGTCGTCGCGACTGCGCCCCTTCCGCGGCCCCTTGGCGCCTCTTGGCGTCTTGGCGGTTCAAAAGGAATCGCTGACCACCGCTGGCATCCGGAATTCCGCCGAACCGCTCCAGGAGGCCGCCGTTCATCCGGCCGTGCTCGGTGCTGGAGGTGAGTCATGTCGAAGGACGAAGCCGTGGAGCCCCTCTGCGACCAGCAAGCTGGCCTTGCCAGGGACAGTCTGGACCTGATCGGCAACGCCCCGTGGTGGCTCATCTCCGCCGGGGTCCATGTGGCGTTTCTCCTCATGGCCACACTCGTCATCATCGAGAAGCACACGGAGGTCGAGGTCGGGGAGATCCAGATCCACATCCCGCCGCAGCCTCCGCCGGTCGTCAGCGACCTCCCGCGTCCTACGGACGTCCCAGGCCCCAGGCAGAGACCCGACGACAACCAGACGGAGCCCCGGAACGAAGTGGATGCCGCCATCGTGTTCCCGAAGGCCGGGCTGATCGGGGACAACATCGAAACGAACAACCCCGAGAAGCCCGACCTCCGCGGGGCGTTCGGCGACTCGCTTGAGGCGCTCGCGCACCTGGACGACGGCGGCCCGACGGGCGGAGTCGGCCGGCGGAGCGGCCCCGGGAACGGAAGCCAAGTCATCGGGCCCGGGCCTGGCGCGGGCGGGCGCGGGCGGTTCGGCAGGCCTGATCGATCGGGCCGCAAGAACATGAACGCCGACGGCCCCAGCGGCCAGGGCCCCGACGAGGTCTGCGCCCAGGGCGCGCTCGGCTGGCTCGCGCGGCACCAGAGCCCGGACGGGAGCTGGAAGGCGGCCGGCTTCGCCGACCAGTGCCACGGGGCGAAGTGCAGCGGCGTCGGGTACTCCGACTACGACACCGGCGTGACCGGCCTCGCGCTCCTCGCCTTCCTCGGCGCGGGGTACACCCACCTCACGCCCGAGGGCCAGACGGCCGACCCACGGACCCCCGGCAAGCTGATCCAATTCCGCGACGTGGTCAAGAAGGCGATCCGCTGGCTCGTGGCGAACCAGGACGCCGACGGGTGCGTCGGGCCCAAGGTCTCGAAGATGATGTACAACCAGGCGATCGTTGCCCTGGCCCTCGCCGAGGCGTACGGGATGACGGAGTCACGCCTCCTCAAGGACCCTGCGCAGCACGCAATCGACCATCTCACTGCGGCGAAGAACCCCTACAAGGCTTGGAGGTACACCTCCAAGTGCGGCGAGAGCGACGCCTCGGTGACGGGCTGGTGCGTGATGGCGCTCAAGTCGGCCAAGGCCTCGAACCTCCAGGTCGGCGACGCGGCGCTGCACGAGGCGAACGACTGGATGAAGTCGGTCACGGACACGAACTACGGCAAGGTGGGGTACACGGACGCCTCGGAGGCCGGAGTGCACGTCGCCGTTCCGGGAAAGAACGAGCAGTACGCGAATCACGAGGCGCTCGGCGCCGTGGGGATGATGACGCGGATCTTCGTCGACACCGACCGTTCGGACCCCGTCCTGGCGCTGACCGCCACGCGCCTCTCGGAGGACCTGCCGGTCTGGGACAAGGCGAAGTTCACGAACGACTACTACTATTGGTACTACGCGACGCTCGCCCTCTTCCAGTACGACGGCCCGGACAGCGGCGGGAGCGGGAACTACTGGAAGCCCTGGAACAGGGCCATCCAGGCCGTCCTGCCGAAGAACCAACACACCACGGCGGACGGCTGCGCGGAGGGCTCCTGGGACGCGGACGACCGCTGGGGCTTCGAGGGCGGGCGCGTGTACGCCGTGGCGATCAACGCCCTGACGATGGAAGTCTACCAGCGCTACCCGAACGCCTTCGGCGTCCAGGCCCAGGGCAGGAAGCGCGAGTAGGGCGGGCAGGGGACGCCCCCGCCCCTTCCCTCAGGAAACGGTTTCCGCCGAACCGCCGAGCAACGCCCCCGTTGATTCCCCCGTGCTCGGTGCTGGAGGTGAGTGATGTCGAAGAACGAAGCCGCAGAGCCCCTCTGCGAAGATCGCCTGGACCTGATCGGCAACGCCCCCTGGTGGCTCATCTCCGCCGGGGTCCATGTGGCATTTCTCCTCATGGCCACACTCGTCTACATCGAGAAGCACTCCTCGATCGACGACGCCGAGTTCATCATCCACCTCACGCCGCCGCCCCCGCCCGTCCTCGTCGGCGACATTCGGCCGTTCGAGCCGACGGGCGAGAAGCCCAGCCCCATCTCCGAATCCGAAACTCCCACCGAACCTGACCAGGAGGTGGCCATCTACTTCCCGGCGGCCACGGAGATCGGGGATCACATCGAGACCAACAACCCCGACATGCCGGACACGAACGGTGCCTTCGGCGCCACGACGGGTGTGCTTGCACACTTGGAGGGCGGGGGCGCCACCGGATTCGCGGGGCGAGGTGAGGGGCCCCAGAAGGGGATCGAGACCATGGGCGTCGGGCCCGGGCTCGGGGGACGCGGCCTCTATGGGGCACGCAACCGCTCTGGCGATCGCGACATGAACACCGGCAACAAGGGCGGCGGACGGATCACGGAGACGTCCTTCGAGGGCGCCCTCGGCTGGCTCGCGCGGCACCAGAGCCCGGACGGGAGCTGGAAGGCGGCCGGCTTCGCCGACCAGTGCCACGGGGCGAAGTGCAGCGGCGTCGGGTACTCCGACTACGACACCGGCGTGACCGGCCTCGCGCTCCTCGCCTTCCTCGGCGCGGGCTACACGCATCTTTCGCCCGAGGGCCAGACGGCCGACCCGCGGACCCCGGGGAAGATGATCAAGTTCCGCGACGTCGTGAAGAAGGCAATCCGCTGGCTCGTGTCGAACCAGGACTCGGACGGCTGCGTCGGCCCGAAGGTCACCAAGATGATGTACAACCAGGCGATCGTCTCCCTCGCCCTCGCGGAGGCCTACGGGATGACGGAGTCGCAGATCCTCAGGGAGCCCGCGCAGAAGGCGATCGACTACCTGACGCAGGCCAAGAACCCCTACAAGGCCTGGCGCTACACCTCGAAGTGCGGCGAGAACGACGCCTCGGTGACCGGCTGGTGCGTGATGGCCCTCAAGTCGGCCAAGGCCTCCCGCCTGAGCGTCAGCGACGCCGCCCTCCACGAGGCGAACGACTGGATCAAGTCGGTCACGGACACGAACTACGGCAAGGTCGGCTACACGGACATCTCCGAGGCCGGCGTGCACGTCCAGGTCCCGGACAAGAACGAGCAGTACGCGAACCACGAGGCGCTCGGCGCGGTGGGGATGATGTCGCGGATCTTCGTCGAGACCGATCGCTCCGACCCGATCCTCCCGCTGACGGCCTCCTGCCTGGTCCAGGACCTGCCGGTGTGGGACAAGGCGAAGTTCACGAACGACTACTACTACTGGTACTACGCGACGCTCGCGCTCTTCCAGTACGACGGCCCCGACAGCGGCGGGAGCGGGAAGTACTGGAAGCCCTGGAACGAGGCGATCAAGAACGTCCTGCCGAAGAACCAGCACACGAAGGCGGACGGCTGCGCGGAGGGATCGTGGGACGCGGACGACCGCTGGGGCTTCGAGGGCGGACGGGTCTACGCGGTGGCGATCAACGCGCTGACGATGGAGGTGTACTTGCGGTATCCGAACGCCTTCGGGGTGGAGTCGAAGAAGCGGCAATAGGACGAAGGCGGGATTCCGGATTCGAAGGCCCAAGACTCAATGAGCAATTTTCAACGAAGGCTCAAGATTGGAAGTCTCAAGGACTCGCACGCAACCGTTGGGACTTCCGTATTTGAGCCTTCGTTGAAAATTGCTCATTGAGTCTTGAGAATTCTCCTCAGAAGCCCATCGCTTCCCTCACAGCCCGCATCGTCTCCTTCGCCGTCTTCCTCGCCCGCTCCGTCCCGTCCCGCAGGATCGCCTCGAGCTTCGCGGGGTCGGCGAGGAGCGCCTGGCGCTTCTCGCGGACCGGCGCGAGCATCTCGGCGAGCCTCTCGCCCATCTCGCGTTTGCAGTCCGTGCAGCCGATCTGCGCCGTCGCGCACTCCGTGTGCCTCCGCGGGGCGACGTCGCCCTTGAACGCACGGTAGTAGTGCCAGACGTTGCAGTCGTCCGGGTGCCCCAGGTCCGTCTTCTTGATCCGCAGCGGGTCCGTGAACATCCCCTGGGCCTTCTTCTTGATCGCCGCCGCCTCCTCGCCCAGCTCGAGCGTGTTCCCGATGCTCTTTGACATCTTCTTCTGCCCGTCCAGCCCCGCCAGGCGCGAGACCGGCGTCAGGAGCGCCTGGGGCTCCGGAAAGACCTCCGCGTACTTCCCGTTGAACCGCCTCGCCAGCTCGCGAGCCAGCTCGATGTGCGGCACCTGGTCCTCGCCGACCGGCACCGCGTTCGCCCGGTACAGGATGATGTCGCTTGTCTGCAGCACCGGGTAGCCGAGGAAGGCATAGTTGATCTCGTCCTTCCCCTTCACCGAGGCTTCCTTGTCCTTGTAGGTGGGACAGCGCTCCAGCCAGGGGAGCGGTGAGAGGCATGCGAGGATCCACGCGAGCTCCAGGTGCTCCGGGATCTCGCTCTGGACGAAAATCGGGCTCCGCTCGGGGTCGATCCCGCAGGCGATCCAGTCGGCCACGTTGCCGAGCACCGCGCCCCGCGCCTCCTTCGGGCGGTCATACATGTCGATGAGCGCGTGCCAGTCCGCCACCATGAAGTAGCACTCGTACTCGTCCTGGAGCTTCACCCAGTTCTCCAGGGCCCCGACGAGGTGCCCGAGGTGGAGCCTTCCGGTGGGTCTCATTCCAGACAGGATTCGCTTGCGGGGCATGGTTGACGCCTCACCTTGCATTGAGCTGACGTACGATCTCGAGGACGAGGTCCAGGTTGACGTAGGCCAGCACGCCAAGGGTCCATTCGAGCATGGGCCCGACCACGACGTTCACGACGCCCATCGACATCGCGATGAGCAGGACCATCACGCCCCCGGTTCGGATGAAGCCCGCCACGTCCTCGAGGGCGCGGGGCAGGAACCCTTCCAGGATGCCGAAACCGTCGAGGGGCGGGATGGGCAGGAGGTTGAAGCAGAAAATCACCAGGTTGACCATTACGATCTTCCCGAAGATCAGCTCGTTCCAACTGTCCTTGTCTGCGAATCCGGGGATGCTCGCGAGGAGGAAGAACCCCAGCGCGATCGCGAGGTTCGTGAGCGGCCCCGCGAGGGAGACAAGCATCGAGTCGCGTTTGATGTTCTTCAGGTAGTACGGGTTCACCGGCACCGGCTTCGGCCCCCAGAGACACATCCCGGTCGTGGAGAGCATGATGATCGGAATGAGGACGGTCCACCAGATGTCGAAGTGGGCGCGAGGGTCCCAGGAGAGGCGCCCTGCCCGCAGCGCCGTGGAGTCACCGCACCTCAACGCAACGGTCCCGTGGGCGATCTCGTGCGGAATCGAGCACAGGTAGCAGAGCACCCACCACGAGGCATAGTCCAGAGTGCGATCCATGGGCGCGCCATCCTAATCGCGCCTTCATCCTGCGACAACTGTTCGAGTTGACGGTTGCGCCCCTCCCGCCCCCGGTGTATCGTAGCCCCCTCATGCCGGTCCGAGGAGCGGAGATGGAGTCGCTCGACCCAGCCAGCAAGCAAGCTGGCCTTGCCAGCTGGCCCAGCCAGTTCGCCCGCACGGTCATTCAGAACGAGGCCGACGCGGTCCTGAGCCAGATCGCCGCCCTCGACGAGGACTTCGGCCGCGCCGTCCAGGCCCTCCTCGGCTGCAAGGGCCACGTCGTCGTCACCGGCCTCGGCAAGACCGGCATCATCGGCCAGAAGATCTCCGCGACGCTCGCCTCCACCGGCACGCCGTCGATCTTCCTCCACGCCACCGAGGCCTACCACGGAGACCTCGGCCGCGTCGGGAAGGACGACGTCGTCCTCGCGATTTCGAACAGCGGCGAGACCGTCGAGCTGGTCCGCCTCGTCCCCTCCCTCCGCAAGATCGGCGCGACGATCGTCTCGATCACCGGTTCCCACGGCTCCCCGCTCGCGAAGCTCTCCGACATCGTCCTCGACACCGGCAAGATCCCCGAGGCCTGCCCGCTCGGCCTGGCCCCGTCCGCGAGCACGACCGCGATCCTCGCCCTCGGCGACGCCCTCGCGCTCACCGTCCAGAAGATGCGCGGCTTCGACGCCGAGCAGTACGCCTTCTACCACCCGGGAGGCGACCTCGGGCGCCGCCTCCAGCGCGTCGAGGACGTCATGCGCCGCGGGGAGCGGAATGCCGTCGTCCCGCCCGACGCCTTCGTGAAGGACGCCATGCTCGCCGTCACGAAGTCCCGCGCGGGCGCGGCGATCGTCGCCGACCGCGACGGGAAGTTCCTCGGGATCTTCACCGACGGCGACCTGCGCCGCCAGTTCGACCGCGGGACCGACCTCGGCAAGGCGAGGGTCGGCGACGTCATGACGAAGACCGCGACCACGATCCGGCCCGACCGCCTGGCCAGCGAGGCGGTCCGCATCCTGAAAGAGAAGAAGATCGACGAGCTGCCGGTCGTCGACGAGCAGGGGAGGATCGTCGGGATGCTCGACGTGCAGGACCTGCTCGACGTGGAGCTCGTGTAGTGCCCAGACGACCCGACGCGAAGACGCTCCGGCGGATCCGCCTCCTCATCATGGACGTCGACGGCGTCCTGACGGACGGGTCGATCCGCCTCCTCGACGACGGCAGCGAGGTGAAGCGCTTCCACGCGCACGACGGGAGCGCGATCGTGTTCCTCCACCGAGTGGGACTCCAGAGCGCCCTCCTGACGGGCCGCCGATCCAGGGCGACCCGCCGGCGCGCGAAGGACCTCGGGATCCGCATCCTCGAGGAGGGGAACCCCGACAAGCGGGAGGGACTCGCGCGGATCCTCCGGAAGGCCGGCTGCGACGCGAGCGAGGCGTGCCACATGGGGGACGACCTGACCGACGTCCCCGTCATGCGGCGCGTGGGCCTGGCCGTGGCCGTCCGCGACGCGGCGCCCGAGGCGAAGCGCGCCGCGGCGTACGTGACGAAACGCCCCGGCGGGCACGGCGCCGTTCGCGAGGTCGTCGAGATGATCCTCAGGGCCCAGGGCCTCTGGCCGCGGATCCTCAGGCAGTACGAGGCGCGATGAAGCTCCTCTCGTTCCTGGTCCTGGTCCTCGGCATGACCGGCCTCATGTGGATTTCGGACGACCGCCGCACCCGCTCCTCCGACCAGGCGAACGCCATCCCGACGAAGGTGTTCCAGGTCCCCGACTTTCCGCAGGCCACCTCGCCCATCCTCCGAGTCCTTGACGGGTGGAACCTCCGCCA
This sequence comes from uncultured Planctomycetia bacterium, assembly GCA_964649705.1. Taxonomy (GTDB): domain Bacteria; phylum Planctomycetota; class MHYJ01; order WSZJ01; family CAZYRM01; genus CAZYRM01. Next base: position 49,872 of record CAZYRM010000004.1, on the reverse strand, counting down.
CTACCGCGAGGTCCTCGGCCAGTTCCGCCGCGAGTGGGAGGTCCACGGCGAATCGGTCGCGATGGACGCCGACGACAACGCCTTCGTCCTCCGCCCCGTCCTCCTCTTCTGCGAGTACCCGGAGTCGGGCGAGGGCGACCCGCGGATGGTCACCTTCCACGCGGAGCGGGGACGCTACTCGAAGGGGATGGAGGCCGTCCGCCTGGAGGGGGAGGTCCGCGCCCGCACGGCCGACGGGAGCGAGCTGTCCGCGACCGACCTCGTCTCGTCGCTCCAAAAGAAGGACCTCCGCGCGATCGGGGACGTCCACCTCCACCGCGCGGGCCTCGACCTGCGCGGGAGGGGCTTCACGAGCGACACCCAGCTCACGAACCTCGCGTTCGACCGGTGGGTCGAGATCGTCATGCGCGCCTCGGGCGGCCCCTCGGTCCTCCGCTCGCGGGAGGGGCCCCGCCCGGGGGCCGGGAAGGACTCGCTCGACACGACGATCATCACCTGCTCCCACGGGATGACGTTCACGCGCCTGACGAAACCCGGGGAGAAGGGGTCCGCGGCGACGGCCCCGGAAGGGCCCGTGCGCTACGACGCGAGGTTCGAGGGGGACGTCCAGCTCCTGCGCGACGTCCCCGGCGGCGGGGTCTCGAGGATGTCGTGCGACGCGCTGGAGGCCATCGTCGTCGAGGTGGACACGCCCGGCCAGCCCGCGACGACGACGATCGAGAAGCTCACGGCGCGCGGACGGGTCCGGGTCCAGGACGCGGACGGACGGATGGAGTGCGACCTCCTCCTCGTCGAGCGGAAGGACGAGACGCTCGAGATCGTCACCCTTTCCGGGAAGCGCCAGCGCGTGACCGTCGCGCGGACCACGGGGGGCCGCGGGCTGCCCGGGTCCGGCGACGCTCCCTCGGGGCCGCTCGAGGCCGCCTGCTCGGGCCCGCTGGTCATCGAGCGGAGGTCCGGCAAGGAGGCCCGCACGAAGGCGCTCTTCCGCCAGTCGGTCTCCGTGAGCCAGCCCGGCAGCCTGGTGCTGGCCGACGAGCTGGACCTGCTGCTCCTCCCGGCCGACGGGGCGACGGGCCTCTCGTCCCTCGTCGCGCGCGGGCACGTGAACCTCCAGTCGGGGCCCAAGGTGGCGCTGGCCGACCATCTGGACTGGGACCGCGCCTCCCAGGTGACGAAGCTGACGGGCGCAAGCGGCGTGGAGGTCGTCCAGGAGGACCGGCGGATCCGATCGAGGGAGCTGACGCTCCGGCAGGGGCCGAAGGGGGAGCAGATCCTCGCGACGGGGGAGGTGCGGATTGAGACGCCGGACCTCTCGGCTTCGGGTGCGTCGCTCGACTGGGACCCCGGGCGCGAGCGGATGGAGATCGTGGCCCCTCCCGGGGGGGAGGCGCGGATCGAGACTCCCGACTTCTCCGCGACGGGGGCGAGGATCGACTGGGACCAGGCGAAGGACCGGATGGAGGTCTCCGGGCCGCCCGACGTCGTCGTCAAGCAGGAGGGGAGCACGATCCAGTGCCGCGGGTTCCTGCTCCTGCGCGGCGAGCGGCGGATGATCGCGGACGGCTCGGTGTGGATGCACTTCATCGACGACCCTGTCAGGCGCGGAAAGACGCGCGTCGCCGCGCCGGTGCTGCCGGGGGCGGCGCCGAAGGAGGGGGAGAAGAGCGAGGCCGACCTCTGGTGCGACCACCAGGAATTCACGTGGCGCGAGGACGGCGGGATGGAGAGGATGGTGTCGACGGGGACGGTGGCGCTCGCGAGCGGCGGGACGAGGGCGTGGGGCTCTCGGTTCGACTGGGACGCGGTCGCGGGCGTGGGATCGCTCGAGGACTTGCCGTGGGCCGTGGCGACGAGCGCGGCCGACCCGGCGAAGCCGGAGGAGTCGCCCGCGGTCTTCCACGCGAGGCGGATCCGGTTCACCTCCACGGGGCTCCTGTTCCTGCAGGGCCCGAAGGAGGTGAGGATGGAGCGCGAGGCCGTCGACGAGAAGGGGAACCGGACGAGGGAGGTGGTCGTGGCGGTGTGCGAGCGAGACCTCCTGATTCAGGACCGGGGGAAGGAGATGTATCTCGATCGCAACGTGAGGGTCATGAGCGGGGAGGCGTCGATCCTCTGTGATCGGATGCGGGTCTTCACCGACCCCGAGACCGGCCGCGTGTCGAGGCTCCTTGCGTGGGGGCGGGTACAGTACCGCTCCATGGACGGACTGGCGCTCGCGAAGCAGATGGAGTGGACCCCTGACACGCGCGCGACGGACCTGAGGTCGCTCCCGCCGGCGGTAATGATCGACGAGGGCGGCGGCCTCCTCAAGGCGGAGCACATCAACATCTCGGACCACGGGAAGCGCATGGTGGCCGAGAACGAGTATCGACGAAGGGACATCTGGCTGCCGGGGAACAGGAAGAAATAGACATGAAGAAGAAGCAGGCGACATCGCGGGCCTCGGTACCCGCAGCGCGGGCCTCGGTACCCGCAGCGCGGGCCTCGGTACCCGCAGCGCGGGCCTCGTTGCCCGCCAGCGGGGGCGCTGAGGAGCTGGCGCGGCGCGCGCAATCGCGTGTGGACGCGGGGGACGTGGAGGGGGCCTGTTCCCTGTACGAGCAGGCGCTCGAGGCCTCCCCGCGGGACCTCAAGCTGCTCAACAACCTTGCGTGCCTCTACGTGCGCTCCGGGCGTCTTCGGGAGGCGGAGGCGATCTTCCGCGACGTAACGAAGGCGCAGCCGGAGAACCCGAGCCCGTGGAACAACCTCGGATTCGTGCAGATGCAGAAGGGGGAGAACGGAAAGGCGATCCGCTCATTCCGCCTGGCGCTGCGCGCGAACCCGCGGGACCTCGAGGCGCTCCTCAACCTGGGGATGGTGCAGAGCCTCGCGCGGAGGCACACGCAGGCGCTGGAGACGCTGCTCGCCGCGAAGCGTGTGTCCCCCGAAAGCGCGGAGGTGGCGAACTCGATCGGGTGCGTCTACCGGCACCTGGACCGCCTCGATGAGGCGGTGGAGTCGTTCCGGATGGCGATCGCGCGGAACCCGCTGGACGTGGAAGCTCGGAACAACCTGGCGTGCACGTACCGCGCGCTCGACCGGACGGACGAGGCGCTCGCGGTGCTGGAGGAGGCGGAGGTGCTCGACCCCGCGAACGAGGTGGTGCACTACAACCTGGGGATGCTGTACGCCTCAATGCGGCACCGGAGGGAGGCGCTCAAGCACCTGTCTCGGTACCTGGCGCTCAATGAGACCGGGCCGTATGCCGATGATGTCCGGGGGCTGGTGAGGCAACTGGAGGGCGCAACGCGATAGTCTGGAGTCGCGCCCGTCAGGGCGCGGTGGATCGACGCCCGTAAGGGCGCCGGTCACGACGATCGGAGCCGACATGGGAAGGCCGACCTGCCTGTCCGTGGCCTTCCTCGCCCTCCTCCTCTCGAGCTGCCGCAGCGCGCCCACGACGCCCGCCTCGATCCCCCAGGCCCCCGCGCAGGGCGAGATCGCCGATCCCCGAGCCGCCGTAGCGCGCCTCGGCGACCCCTCCTGGGCCGCGCGCGAGCGTGCGATGGCGGACCTCCTGACGCTAGGCGCGTCGGCCCTGCCGTCGATCCAGGAGGCCTCCGCCTCGACAGACGCGGAGGTCCGCTGGCGGGCGAAGTGGCTCCTCTCGGCGATCCCCGCCCCGGTCACGGACGTCGTCCGCACGGGACCCCTCGAGCGCAGCGAGACCTGGCGCGGCGTGGTGCGCCTTCGCGGGACCGTGTCGGTTCCGACCGGCCTCTCCCTGACGATCGACTCCGGCTGCCGCGTGCTCGCCGAGGGCGTGGAAGGCTGCCGCCTCGTGGTCGAAGGAACCCTGGTGGCGCACGGGACGGTCGCTGCGCCGATCGACCTGGGCCCCGAGGGCCCGGGCGCGTGGGAGGGGCTCCACGTCCGCGGCGAGGGGGCCTCAGCAAGCCTCCGACACGCCCGCGTGCGCTCGGCGCGGATCGGCGTCTACTGCCTTAGAGGCCGGCTGGTCCTGGAGGAATGCTCCTTCGCCGACTCGACGTGGGGGGCCTACCTGAATGCCCCATCAGGCGGCGTCGTCCGCGGCTGCTCGTTCACCAACGTCCAGACGCCAATCGGCCTCGCCTCGCCGTGCCCCGGCGTGGTGTTCGACGGAAACCTCGCCGGGCGGTAGCCTGATCGCCGCCTTCACGCCGGTGGCGGACGGGTGGTAGGATGCCTCCCGATGCGTCGGGACTTCCAGAAAGGCTCGCCCCTCTTCCCCACGACGCGGCTCTCCCTCGTGGAGCGCATCGCTCGCCAGGCCCCGCGGGATGACCGCGAGGCGTGGGACCAGTTCTACCGACGATACGCGGAGCCGCTGATCCGTGCGTCGAGCCGGTGGTTCGGGGTCCCACCACAGGAGGCGGAGGACATCGTCCAGGCCTTCGTCGCCTACCTCTTGGAGAAACCGCGACTCGCCGGCTTCGAGACTGCCAAGGGACGCTTCCGGACCTTCATCTCCACCGTCTTCAAGCGCTTCCTCAAGGACGAGCGCGTCAAGGCGAAGGCCGTCAAGCGAGGAGGCCGCGCGGTCCGCGAAGGAGGCCTGTCCGAGGTACTCGACTCCGCCCCGCAGGGCGAGGCGGACGTCTGGCGCCTGTACGAGCACGAGTGGGCAAAGGCGGCTCTGGCCGAGGCCTTCGAGAGGTGCGACACGGTCCTGGAGCGGGAAGCGCGGCCCGTCGACCGCGAGTGGTTCCGACGGCGCTACCAGGAGTGCGCGAAGGGGAAGGGCGCCCGGCAGACGCGCGAGCAGGTCGCGAGATCGCTCGACCTGACCGAGGCGAGAGCGCGCGACGTGGAGAAGCGCGTCAAGGACGAGCTGCGGACGTGCATCGAGAAGCAGGTCCGAGCGGACATGCTGCCCGGCGACGCCGATCCCGCCGCCCTGGAGGCCGAGCTCCGCGCCGGCGTCCAGGAGCTCCTCGCGGCGCTGGGGGGAGAGACGCGGCAGCGTTGATCGCGGTCAGCGGGCCACGCCGTACAGCCAGGTCTCATTGAGCGAAGCTTCCCTGCGCCCCCCTCCGAACAACAGGGTCTTGTCCCGCTCTTCGTCGTACGTCATGCAGGCGTTGGTCCGTTCCGTGGGATGCGGATCGAGGCCCTCGCGCGGCTGCCATGACCGCCCGTCCCAGACCCACGTGTCTTTCAGGAAGGACCCGGCGATTTCCGTCCCGCCAAACAGGACGATGGCCCCGCGCGCCATGTCATAGGCCCCGGCCGTCTCTCCCCGTGCGCTGGGACGAGAGTTCGGGACCGGAACCTGCTTCCAGTTCACGCCGTTCCACTCCCAGATGTCGCTGAGGTCTCCCACATCGCTGGTGCGCCCGCCGATCAAGACCACGACGCCGCGACGTCTGTCGAAACACATGACGTGCGAGGATCGGGCCCTTGGCCAATCGACAGGATGCCGCTGGGTCCATGTCTCGCCATCGAAGACCCAGGTTTCGTCCGTTTCCCAGTTCTTGGGACCGTTTCCACCGAACAGCACGGTTTCAGCGCGCACGGAGTCGTACGCCATGGCGTGTCCCGCGAGGCTCGGGGGATGGACCGGCAGGTCGAGTCGCTGCCACGACACTCCGTCGAAAACCCATGTGTCGTCGTACCACTTGCCGTTGTTGTGGTCCGTGTCGGCCCCCCCGAAGAGCACGATGGCCTTCCTCGTTCGGTCGTACGCCGCCGCCGCGAGGGTCCGTGGCGACGGCGGGTCTCCGTTCTCGTTGCGACGCCAACGCTCGCCGTCCCACTCCCAAACGTCACCGAGCCTCCGCTCGCCGTCGTTCCCGCCGTAGAGCACGGACACCTGGCGCCCCGCGTCGTAGACGAGCACGGCGGCGCGCCGCCCCGGGGGCGACGCGTCGACGGCGCACAGAGACCACGTGGCCCTGGCCTCTTCAGGAACAGACGGAGCGGACGGGTCAGGCTGCCCAGCCCCTCCCGAAGGCTTCTCGGCCGGACCCGGGCCGTAGGCCAGGAGCAGCCCCACGATCACCACGGAGAACACCGCCGCCGTCGTGACTGCGGGCCTTCGTATCGCCTTGCGATACAGACGGTAGACCGTGCTCGGTGTCCGCGCCTCGACCGGCTCGCCGCGGAGGAGCCGCGTCAGGTCTCCGACCAGCTCCCGGGCGGTCCGGTACCGATGCGTGGGGACCTTTTCCAGGCACTTCACGATGATCGCCTCCAGGTCCCGCGGCACGTCGGGCCGGATCCGGCGGGGCAGGGGAGGCTCCTGGCACCGGATGGCCTGGACCAGGTCGTCATGGTCGCGCTCGGGAAACGGCACCCTCCCCGTGCACATCTCGTACAGGATGACGCCGATGGCGTACACGTCCGTCCAGGCGCCGACCTGGTCGCGGTTCCTGCTGACCTGCTCAGGGGCCATGTAGGGCGGAGTGCCCATGAACGCCGAGGTGACCGTCAGCCTCGTCTCGGCCATCGCGTCGGCCGCAAGGCCGAAGTCCAGGACGTAGACGTGATCGCGATAGTCGGGCGACGGGTCCGTGGAAATCCGCAGCGCCTCCGCCTCGTCCTGGACGGAAGGAGTCGGAATGACGACCGTCTCGTCGCTCGGCCGCACGGTCGGCATCGACCCTGCCGCCGCGGACGTCGTCGCTTGATCCGCCGGCATCGATTCCGCCGGGTAGCCGCTACGGACGAGGAGGAGGTTCTCGGGCTTCAGGTCGCGATGGATGACCTCGTGGCCGTGCGCGGAGTCGACCGCCTCCGCGACCTGGCGCGCGATCTCCGCGGCGCGGCGGCACGAGATCGCCTGCGTCCGCATCACCTCCCTCAGCCCGTTCCCGCCGAGGTAGGGCATCGCGTAGTAGGGAACGCCTTCGTGCTCCCCCGCGTCCTCGATCGGGCAGACGTGCGGGTGCTGCACACGCGCGAGGACCCTCGTCTCGCGGAGGAACCTCTCGCGCATGGCGGGGTCCCAGTCGATGCGCTCCAGCATCACCTTGACGGCGTGGAGCTTCTCCAGGCCCGGCTTCTTCGCGAGGTAGACCTCGCCCATGCCTCCCCGGGCGAGCCTGCGGACCACGTGGTAGGGACCGATCTGCGAGAAGCGCGGCGGGTCCTTCGGGGTGGTCGCGCCCTGGTCCGTAGGGAGGGCTGCGAGGAGGGAGTCCGCCACCGCGCGGACGGCCTCGGTGCGCAGGACGGGGCGCTCGGGCGGGGTGGTGGGGGTCGCCTCGTCGCGTCGACCTTCTCCCTCCAGCACCGTCATCCGCCTCGCTCCTGGGCAGGGCCGCTCGCGAGTGTAGGCCGACACGGAACTTAAGTCAACTCGACCACGGGGCCGGAATTCCGCCTCCAGGCCTCCCGGGACCTCCCAATACCTGGGTGGAGAGACGCAACGCCACGTTCCTGATGAAGGAGGCGACCATGAAGACCCTGACCGCATTCGCAAGGCCGTCTGTCGGACCGGTCGAGACCGCCATGTCGTGGACGAAGGACGGGATCGCGGAGATCCAGCGCGTCCTCGAGCGCTTTCCGGGCACGGACGGCCGGAGCAACGACAGCTACCGGTACCTGCGCGTGAAGCTGCACGCCTACACCCGTCTTCGCCGCGAGCTGCGATCGCTCTCCCACCTGGGCAGGACCGCCTTGCTCCGGGCGCTGAGGGACTTCCGCTTCGATCCCAAGGACGCGCAGGGCGAGGGAGAGGACGTCCTGTCGCTCGTGCGCGAGAAGGTCACGCAGGTCGTCCTGGTGCTCAAGAGCTTCCTCGCCGGCGGGGGTCCGCTCCCGGACCCGACGTGGACGGTCTAGCACGACCGTGCTCCTTGCACGTCGTGAGCCCTGAAGGGGCGCCTCAACTTTCCTGTCTCTCATTCAGAGGAGGTTGCGATGAGGAACCGCATGCTCGCCCTCGCGGCGGTGTTCGCCGCGGTCCCGGTCGCGCTGTGCCACGCGCAGGACGCGCAATGGACCCAGGTGTCCGGGGCGGTGAACCCGTCGGCCCGTCGGGCCGCGGTGATGGTCTGGGACGAGGCGGGGAGGCGCCTCGTGATGGTCTTCGGGGCGGACTCGAACGGCTTCAAGGACGACATGTGGGTCCATGAGGGCCCCCAGTGGCGCGAACTGATGGTCCCCGGGGTCCATCCGGAACCGCGTGTGGTCTCCGCGATCGCCTATGACCCCGTTCGCAGGCTGATCGTCATCCAGGGAGGGGCCAACGGGAGCCACGACAACGGCGGGTGGTTCGACGACACGTGGGTGTTCGACGGGACCTCGTGGAGGCAGCTCACGCCGCCGGCGTCGCCCCCGCGGCTCGCCGGACACGCGATGGTCTACGACCCGGTCCGCGGGGAGATCGTCCTCTTCGGCGGGGTCGGGCCGACGAACTACGAGATCGCCGAGACGTGGGTGTTCGACGGGACGACGTGGACCCGCCGCACCCCCTCCGTCAGCCCTCCGTCGAGGTACTACCACTCGATGGTCTTCGACTGCCGGCGCGGCGTGGTCGTCCTGTTCGGCGGGCGTCAGAGCGGCGGGACGGACCTCAACGACGTGTGGGAGTGGGACGGGACGTCCTGGACCGAGCGGACCCCGACGAGCCCTCCCGCCGGCCGCGCGGAGATGGTGGGCGTCTACGACGAGGACCGCGGCGTCTGCGTCTACTTCGGCGGGACCCAGGTTGGCGGAGGGTACCCGGCGGAGACGCTGGAGTGGGATGGGACGGCGTGGACGGTCAGGACGGGGATCCCCTCGCCCCCCGATCGGACGCACGCCCAGGCGGCCTATGACCCGATCCGCCGGGCTATGGTCCTGTTCGGCGGGTCGTGCCGCGGGACCCACCTCGACGACACCTGGGAGCACTCGGTCGACGCGCGCGTCCGGCGCGGACGGCTCGTCGCGGCGCTGGCGGGGCGCGGGATCGTGCGGAGCGGCGAAGCGACGACGTTCCGCTGCATCGTGGTTCCGATCGGGGGCGTCCCGCTCGGGTCGTCGGGCAGATTGACGGCCACGCTTCGGTATCGTGCGGGCGGGACGTGGCAGACGGTCGCCGTCCAGGAGGTGGCGACGTCGCCGGACAACCGTTTCCCCGTATTCCTCCGATTCGAGGGAGTGGAGCTCCCCTGGGAGGCGCAGACGGTATGGAGGTTCAAGGCCACGACGTCCTGGGTCCCGATGGGGCGCGGCCTGGCGCTCGAAGGGGAGTCGAACGAGATGCCGCTGCACCGGCTGCCGCGGTAAGTCGCCCTGGGGAGATCGAACGATGAAGGCAACGAGATGGGTCTCAAGCCTCGCGTGTGCGGGTCTTCTGGTCACGGCCGCGGCCCGGGGGCCCGAGATGGGCCCCCGGGACCACGGCGCGCGGAGCGGCACGGCTCGCGCGGGACGGGGGACGGTCGTGGTGGCGGAGGACGCCGGGCGGGGCGCGGTCGATCAGCGCCTCCGCTCGGGGTCCGTCCTCCCCGAACCGTTGCCGTGCCAGGGATGGACGGACGCGTGTGGACCGGCGGCCGACGAGTGGGTGCGCGGCATCCAGGAGCGCCTGCTCGCGGACCTCGTCACGAGCGCGCGGTTGACCGGTGCGCAGCGTGACCTGGCGCGAGGGGTCCTGCAGCGGCTCGATCGGCGGGAGCAGGAGCTGCTGGGCGAGATGGACATCGATTCGCTGACGGAGCGGGAGGCCGAGCGGATCAACGGGAGGCTGGACGAGCTCGCACAGAACGCGCGTCGCGACCTGGAGCGGCTCCTCCTCCCGGATCAGGTCGGTGTATTCGAGGAGTGGTGCGGGCGGACGGGGCTCACGCAGCCGGCCTCCCTTGCCGTACTGGACGAGGCGAAGGGAGAGTAGGAGGATGACGGCCGTGGAGGAGAGCACGATGAGATACGCAATCGGAGTCTGTGGCAGGCTGGGGATGGCGCTTGGCGCCGTGTGCATGCTCGTGATGTCGGGCCTGTGCGCGGCCGAGGGCGACGCGGAGGAGGCGGAGGCCTACGTCAGTCCGATGTTCGATGGCTGGAAGGAGACGGGCGCGATCCGGGTCGAGCGCGAGGCGACGACGGAGTGTCCCGTGACGCTCTGGACGCATCGGGCGGCGCCTTACGACGTGAGCGGGGTCCTGGAGGGTAAGGACGTCGAGAAGTTCTACGACGACGTGCTTGAGGTGCTCTCCTGGTCGGCGAACTACGTGGAACAGGCGTTGGGGGGACCGGTCCAGGAGTACGACTTCGTCCTGGCGAAGGGGTTTCCGAGGGACGGCGTCTCGGCGGCGATTCGTGGGACGACCGCGATGCACGGCAACGTGGAGAAGTGGCACGAGCGGATGTACTCCCGTGAGAGCCGGAAGGCGGTCCTGTACGACAGCGCTTCGCACGAGATGTACCACGTGCAGACCTACCGGACGGACCCGGATGAGGAGAAGTTCACGCGGGAGTTCACGGCGATGTTCTTCGAGGCGGCGGTGACGCTGAAGCGGGGCGGGATCGAGTACGTGTGGGGCGGGATGGCGTCGGCGAAGAAGGACATCCTGGAGAGGAAGCTCCCGCTCGATCGGGACTACACGAAGGCGTACGACGCGACGTTCACGCGGGGGCTGGCGGACTGGGCGGCGAACATGGTGCACGAGGACAACAAGCTGGAGGGCGTGGAGCGGGCCTCGCGGGCGCTGCTGGTCTCGAAGACGAACGGGGTCGAGTCCTTCGACGAGGTGATGAAGGAGTGCGGCTTCACGCTCAAGGGCGAGGCGATCACGTTTGATCGCGCCCTCTTGGAGTTCAAGGCGTACATCGAGCGGAAGGAGAAGAAGTAGTAGCCCACGAGCGGCGTCGGCGCCCGTGTCGCGGACCTGATTGGGCGTGAACCACGAGGTCTGTCCCGAGCATACTGCCCGGCAGAAGAGATCCCCGATGACTACGAAGCTGCTGGACAAGAAGGAGCGGGCCGTCGCCGCGGATCGCTTTGTCAGCGCGATCAAGAAGCCGTGCATCAGCGAGACCCGACAGGGCTCGCTCCGCGACATCGTTCAGATCCTCCTCCGCACCCTGACCCCGGAGGGGGCACGTCAATGGCTCCGTGCGCGCAATCGCGTCCTCAAGGGGCGCAGGCCGATCGACGTATTCGCGAAGGGCGACGTCGAGGCCGTGCGCGAGGCCGCGATCTCGTGCGCCGAAGGCTATCACGTGTAGGTCCTCGTGGAGCCAGATCTCGCACGGCGAGAGGTGAGCGACGTCGAGTTGCGCGGGGCGGGCACTACCATGGGTGCGGAAGAGGGCTCCGTGGGGCCCCCCGTCGACTCTCTTACTGTTCACAGGTAGAGGACCTGGTCGTCCACCTCATCCGCGGTGCGTCGGTTGATGATACGCAAGAGGCGCGCGAGCAGTTCGCGCGGTGGGTGACGGGCTGCGATCAGGACTCCCGAGTGATGTCGCCCTTCCGATGCCCATCGGACAGCGAGTGTCTCGAAGTGGACCCGGTTGTGGGTCAGGAGCGCCATCTGCTCCGACGCGGCGAATGCGAGCTGATCTTCGTCGTTCCGCCCAACGCGCCCGGCGTCTCGCGTCGTGAGCGCCTCGAAGCCGCGCGCGACCACCAGCTTCGCGACCAAAACGCTGACATCTTCGTCCAGGAACAGCCGAACGAAGAGACGGCTCACGACTCGATCGACCCCGGGCCTCCGGGGTTGTCCGGAACTCGATTGCGATCGATGTAGTCCTGGACTTCGGCCTGGTGATCGCTGAAGTAGCTCAGGGCGTCAAAGACCTGTGAGATGGAGAGGTGGGGCAGGTGTGTCGGGATTTCCTCCGGCGAGACGCCCTGCCGCCACAGCTCGACGATCGCCCGCACAGGGGTCCGTGTCTGGGCGATGATGGGTTCCCCGCCGAGAATGTGGGGGTCCCGGACTACGTAGCGATGCCCGGTCGTCGTCTCCATGGTACCTCCAGCAGGATCATGCTAGCGGGACGTCGATGGGCAGGTCAAGGGCCTCGCCGCCCTCGTGTCGGCAAGCCGCTTGGTCGCGAGGCGGGGCGTGGAGAGCCACTTATCGACGGGGCAGCGCGTCGAGACCTCTATCGGGCCCTCTTCGCCGCGGCACGGCGCGGCTTGCGAGGGGAGCCTTTGCGGTCGGAGGAGCGCCGCTCCATGCGCGCGCGCAGCGGCCGGACGAGCGCGAGCGTGAGCAGGTCGAAGCCGAACTTCCCGAAGAAGCCGATCGCGCGGTTGTTGTTCGCCTCGCAGACCGCCTCCACCATGCGGACGTTCTTCCCCTCCAGCCAGCGCATCGCCTGGCCGAGGAGCGAGTCGGCCGCGCCGCTGCCGCGGATCCCGGGCTCGACGTAGATGTTCTCCACCAGGCCGATCCGCTCGTCCCGCGCGGCCGCGTGCCCGCGGCCCACCGAGGCGTTCAGGAATCCCACGCGGCGGCTCCCCCTCACCGCGACGAGCACCAGCGTGTCCTCGTCGTCCAGGAGGCGCATCATGTGCGGGGCGATCCCGCTCGTGGCGCGGAACGACGGGCGAAAGTGGGGGTGTCCCTTGACGAGGTCGCCGAGGATGAACGACCACATCCTCAGGACGAACGTGATGTCCTCCTTGCGAGCCCTCCGGATCTCGACGTGGTTCGCGCTGGGCATGGGAGTCCTCCGTGGCGAGCGCGGATTCTCCACGCGCTGAGCGGGCGTGTCAACGTCCGGCGGGGGGCGGATCCGGACCCCTTCCCGTTCCCCTTCCCTTTTCCAGCGTGTCCGATCGCGCTGGGAAAGGGAAGGGGAAGGGGAACGGGAAGGGGACTACGCTACGGGCCCCTGATGGATGCAGCGGACGAACCAGGCGATCTCCGCGTCGAGCTGGGTCTCCGTCGCCACCGTGTCCGCAAGGAGGCGGCAGGCCTCCTCCTTGAAGACCTGCCTCGCCCGGTACAGCGCCCGCTCGAACTGCTTCGTACTCACGCCGAACGTGTCGCCCCACTCGGCCAGGGTCTTGTTGAGCCTCCCCTCCGGCTCCAGGTCGTGCAGGTGGAACGCGCGCCACGGCACGCTCTCCGACCCGAGCCGCGCCTCCACCTGCTTGCGCGCCTGGGTGAACGTCTCCCACGCCATCTGGCGGTCCAGGCCGTCCTCCGGCCGAAGCTCGCGTCCGCAGAGGTCTCCCTCGGCGACGGGACGCGGCCGGCGGACCTTCTCGGCGCGGCGCTCTTTCCGGATGAAGTTCCGGAGGCAGGCCGCCAGGTAGTCCCGGAACTGCCCGCGGTCCTGATTGGCCATCGCGACGACGTACCCGTCGCAGAAGTCCGCCGTGAACCGGTGCGTCAGCTCGATCGCCTCCTCACGGTCGATCTCCCAGGTCAGGAGGGTGCGGTAGATGGGGCGGTAGTACCGCTCCACGAGCGCCATCAGCGCGGCCCGGCCCTCCTCGTTGAACTGCTGGGCGCTCCGAATGACGTGCCAATGCGAGGACATGTTCTTGAGCACCGGCCCGGAACGCCCGAACCACTCGTGGATGTCGCTCATCGCCACGGATCTTAGCGGCAGGGGGGGTGGGAGGCAATCGATTGACAACGGGAGACCCCCACGCACGCCTACGGCGCCGACGGAACGCGGATCGCATCTATTTTCCGGAATTCCGCGGGATCGAGAGGGGGGGTAGGGATATGGGTTGGTGGCGGGGGGGGGAACCACGCGCCACGTCGGCGCGAGTCCGCCAGACCCAGGATGGTCGAGGAGAGGTCCTCGTCCTCATCAGAATAGGAGGCTCGTCATGTTTGCAACTCCTCTTCGTTGGATGAGTTATCTCGGCGTCATGCTCGTCCTGGCCTCGGAGGCCCTCGCCCAAGGGGGGCCCGAGGACGCCTTCCACTGGTTCCGAAATGGGTCGGCCTGGGGGATGCCTCAAACGGCCCTGGTCTGCCTGGGCACACTGGACGAGCGCATCCCCGGCGCCAGGGTTGTGCGAGGCGACGCCCCCACGGAGGTCCTCACCGTGGCGGCCCCACCGGGTTCGCAGGTGAGGCTCGTGCGAATCAACGCCCGGAGCCGGCTGGTGTTCTGGCCCGATCAAAGGACAGTCGAGAAGCTCTCGGTGGTCCCGGGTGGGGCGTGGACGGTGCAGTTCGCCTTCACGAACTCCACCGCGTTGAACCTGGCGCGAGATCCCTGGGACCAGGGGGAGACTTTCGAGATCCGCGTCCGATTCCCCAACGGCCAGACGGCGCAGCCCGTGCGGATCGCCCGAGCCTGCGGATTCCAGATCCGTCACGCCGCGGGCGGTGCGTCAATGCGCGGGCTGGCGGTGGCCGCGTACGCGGCGAAGGGGGGCCAGCGGACCCCGGTGGACGTCCAGGGCTCGACGAGGGTCGGCTTCCGCCTCGACACCCGGCCCAACCTGGGTCTCCACCCCGTCGGCGCGCGGATCTGGATCTCCGAGAGCGTGGAGTTCTCCGCGACGGCGACCTGGTCGGTGGCCGACAACATCCTCATCGGCGCCTCGGGCATCGTACGAAGCGACATCCCGCAGGCCAGGACGGGGCGCGTGCATGGCGCCCCGGGAGGCGGGATGGTCGTGCGCGCGCTCGGGCTCCCGAACGTCGCCGGGGGAATGAGCATGACGTTCGGACTCCCCCCGACCTGGCGGATCCAGGAGGCCGGCGATCGCACCTTCAGCACCAACCGGGCCGGCGGCTACTTGTACGTGGCGACGGCGACCGTGCGCGCGAACATCACGTCCAACAACGCCGTCGGAGACGTCCTGGTGTCCACGTCCGGGAAGGCCACGGGCCTGACCGCGACGTTCGTCCCGCGGGTCCCGTTCTAGCTCGGCAGGCCCACTCGTTGGAGGGATGTCCCATGCGTCGCACCTTCGTGGTCCCTGTGGCCAGCATCCTGATCGTCCTCGCGGTCCTCCTCTGGATGGGGGGCCGCGAGGACCGGCCGGCGCCGCCTCGATCCGGGCCATCGTCCGTCGCGTTGCCGCCGGCCTCGCCCGCTCCTGGGGCGCCCGACGGGGCTCCGCTCATCCGCGAGCTCTGGTCGACCCCTGCGTTCTCGGCGGGCGAGAATCGCGTCGACACCGACCTCGGCCCTGAAGACCGGAGAATCAACCACGAGGCGAAGGAGGCCCTGGTCGCACTCGAGGCATACGTCAAGGGGACTGACCTGTCCGGAATCCTCGACGCGCTGTGCGACGCGGCGCGTGCGGATGACGGACCCCGATTCGACCGCATGGGGTTTGCGGTCCGGTGGAAGATCGCCTCAGGGAGCCCCGACTGGGGCCTCGTGGAGGGGTTCGCGCTCGATCCTGCGAGGCCCCTCGTCGCGCGGAAGGCCGCCATCGTCGCCCTCGCGCACGCCAGGCGCATCGGGGTGCGGGAGCTGGTCCTGGGCTGGTTCCGCGACCCGCGGTTCGGGGAGCTCCGCGCGACCCTCGTGTGCGCGGCGACCGAGGCCGACTACGGACGCGACGACGACACCCGGTGGCAGGCGAATGAGATGTTGCGCATGCAGGCGCTGAATGCGGGGCTCGCTGGACCGGCGACGGAGCCCCGCACACTCCAGGCGCCGCGCTCACGAGAGGTGCTGGACCTCGTGCTGCGGATCGCCGAGACGGAGAGGGCGACGGAGTGCGCGAACATGGCAATCTCGAGCCTGAGCGGGCTGCTCTGCGAGGCGCAGTACCGGAGGGACCAGGAAGAAGGAGCGCCGCTCCACAATTCGCTCCTGGACGCGGCCACCCTGGCGCGCGTGGACCGGCTCCTCGTCGAGACGGGCCGTGACGCCCGGCACAGCTTCGAGGAGCGCTGCATCGCCCTGAATGCGCTGCGATACCTGCCGATGGACGCCGCGCGTTCGTCGCGGGAGATGGACTGCCTCGCCGGCATCGTGCGTACGGACGGGGACCCGGACATGCGAGCCGCGGCCGCCGAGGACCTTCATCGATTCTGGCCGCAGTCGCAGGGCGTCCTGGAGAAGGCGCGCCACGACCCCGATGCGCGCGTGCGCGAAGTGGTCGAAAGGACGCTCGGGGCCTGTGCCGGCGCGTGTGAGACCGGCGGCGAGTAGCTAGATCAGGTCGAAGGTCTGCGGCTGCAGCTTCGGCTCTCCGTATTCGGCGGGGCCGGTGAAGACGCGCAGGTTCGACAGCGGCTGCGACTCGCCGCCGCCGTGCGTGTGGCCGCAGAGCACGGTCATCAGGCGGTCCGTCCGCCCGCGCATCGCCTCGGCGAGGGCGTCTCCCGCGGCCTTGCAGGAGAAGAACGGGAGGTAGGCGTCGTCGGACATCCGCCCCTGGTGCCAGCACGCCTCGCGGAACGGCGGGACGTGCGTCAGGACGTAGAGGTGCTCGAACCGCGCGAGCGCGTCGGGAAGGACCTTGCGGAAGTGCGCGGCCGCCTCGTCGCCGAGCGCCTCCAGCCGCTCCCGGAGTTCGGACTTGCGGAGTCCGGAGAGCTCCGCAATGAGGCGGAAGTCGTTCAGGACGACGTCGGAGCGCATCACGTCGCCGTAGCGCGCGTCCCCCCAGCCGTCGTGGCCGACCAGGCAGGTCTTCGCCGTGAGGGGGACGACGCCGGCGAGGTTCAGCCACTTGAGCCGCCGGGAGCCCTGGACGAACGCCGCGACCTCGCGTCGGACGGCGGCGATCGAGCCCTTGTAGAAGTCGTGGTTCCCCAGGACGAAGTACACGGGGCAGGGGGAGTGGCGCTCGAGGACCTCGAGGACGCCAACGAGCGTCGGGGCCTCCGCGATGTCGCCCGCGAGCAGGAACGCGTCGGCCCTGGTGCGGCGGAGGTCCTCGCACAGGGCCTCGGGGCCCTTCGGTGCGAAGTTCAGGTGAATGTCTGTTGCCCAGGCAAGACGCACCACGGAATTATCATTTCTCAACTCGCATTTCTCAACAGAAGCCCAATTCCGGAAGCCTCACCCGCTTCGGACCCGACGGTTGCGACTTCAAGGATTGGGCTTCTGTTGATAAATGCGAGTTGATAAATGAGAATTCCCGTCATGATCGTGCGAGTTCGCGCCGTCGGTCCGTTCGCTATGAACTGCACCCTTGTCGTCTGCGAGCGGACGCGCGAGGCGATCGTCGTCGACCCGGGCGACGAGCCCGAGGTCATCGAGAAGATGATCGAGCGCGACGGCGCGAAGGTGAAGGCGCTGATCGGCACCCACGGGCACATGGATCACGTCTCCGCGGCCGAGCCGATGCGGAAGCGCCTCGGCGTGCCGTTCCTCCTGCACAAGGCCGACCTCTCGTGGATCGAGATGCTCCCGAGGCAGGCCATGATGTTCGGCGTCGACGTCCCCGAGGTTCCCACGGTCGACGGGTTCCTGGAGGACGGGAAGACGATCGAGGTCGGAGACCTTCGGTTCGAGGTCCGCCACACGCCGGGCCACACCGAGGGCGGCGTCACGCTCGTGGGGGAGGGGGTCGCCATCGTGGGGGACTGCGTCTTCCTCGGGTCGATCGGGCGGACGGATCTCCCTGGCGGCAACCACGAGACGCTCCTGCGCTCCATCAAGACGCGAATCCTCGACCTCCCGGACGACACGGTGATCCACTGCGGCCACGGCCCGAAGACCACCGTCGGCGCCGAGCGCCGCTCGAACCCGTTTCTCTCGGGGGGGGCGTAGGTGGAGGACCGCCGCACCGAGATGGTCCGGGCCCTGGCCTGCGCATTCCTCTTCTTCCTGGTGATCGGCAGCTACTACGTCGCGAAGTCGGTCCGAGACGGGATCCTCGTCCACGACTTCGAGGCGGGCACCGTCCCGAAGCTCTACATCGCCGCCTGCATCCTGACGCTGCCGATCGCGGGGATCGTCGCCCTGCTCGCGCGCCGCTGGCCGAGGCAGGTCCTCATCCCCGCGGCGTACCTGGCCTGCGCGGCGGTCTTCCTCGCGTTCCGAATGGCCTACGCGCGCTTTGGCGCCCCGACCTCCCTCTGCGCGGCGTACTTCATCTGGGCCAGCGTCTATAACATCCTGACGATCTGCCTCTTCTGGTCGCTCACCAACGACCTCTTTACGAAGGAGGAGGGACGGCGCGTCTACGGAATCGTCGGGGCGGGAGGCATCCTCGGCGGGGCCGCAGGAGGCACGATCGCCTCGCGGCTCGCGCAGCAGTTGGGCACGGCCGAGCTCCTCCCGATCGTCGCCGTGGGGCTCGTGCTCTGCGCTGTCCTCTTCGTCGTGGTTCACTACACGATGACACCGCGCGGACAGGCGGTCTCCGGAGAGACGCGCGGGGCGGTCGCGCTGCGGGACCTGGGACGCGTCTTCGCCGACCCGTACGTGGCGTGCATCGCGGCCTTCGTGGTCCTCCACACGTTCAGCGAGACGACGGTCGACCTGCAATCGAAGGCCATCCTGAAAGAAGCGGGGATGTCGCGCGACCAGAGCACGGCGTTCTTCGGCAGCTTCTACGCGATCATGAACGTCCTCGCGCTGTTCACGCAGCTCGTGGTCACGACGCTGGTTCACAGGCGCTGGGGCCCGCGACCCGGGCTCCTCGTTCTCCCTGTCGCCACCCTGCTCCTGGGGCCGCTCCTCCTGTGGACGCCCCCCGCGCGGACCTTGGCGCTGCCGCTCTTCGGGACGATCTCGCTGCAGGCGGCCGTCATCGCGGCGGTCGGGATCCCCCTCATGGCCTTCGCCTACTCGATCAAGCAGTCCTCGAAGGAGCTGCTCTACGTCCCGACGGACGCCTCGGTGAAGTTCCAGGCGAAGCCGATCATCGACACCTTCGGCTTCCGCCTCGGGGATACGCTCACGTCGCTCCTGGCGCTCCTCGCGGGGAGCGCGGGCGTGGCGCGTGTGAAGTGGTTCGCGGCGGTCGGGTACGCGGGTTGCCTCGTCTGGATCGTGCTCGCCTGGCGCGTGGGCGGGATGTGGCACGGACGCCGCGCGGCTACTGCACCAGCTTCTGGAACTCCGGGCGGTCCTTGATCGAGGCGAAATCGGAGTCCTCCCGCGTGTATTCCGGGTGCCCCCAGCCGCACTCGAACGCGCGGCGGAGCGCCACGAGCGCGCGGTCGCCGTTTCCCTGCCTCGCGAGCACCGTCGCCAGCGCGTAGAGGACGTCCGCGTCCCCGGCGTTGATCCGCTCCGCCTCCTCCAGGTCCGTGAGCGCCTTCGCCAGGTCCCCGCGACGGTAGTACGCCCCCGCGCGCTTGAGGTAGTCCTTCGGACGGTACAGCCTCTTCCGCGCCATGAGCGCCTGCTCTTCCATCAGCTTCCCGATCCACTTCACGTCCGTGCTCGCGAAGAGCGGGCTCTTCAGGCCCAGCTCCTTCATCATGAACGGGAAGACCTCCTGGAACTTCGGCCGGTCCTCCAGCAGCTTCACCATTTCGAAGAACACCAGCCCCACCTCGGGATCGGCGTTCCGGAGCTCCCCGAGCTGCACCAGCCCCTCGTGGAACCACTTCGACAACGAGAGCACGGCCTGCGTCTCCCTCAGCCCCTTCTTGCGGGCCGGGGCCAGGAGGAAGATCCGGTCGAAGTCCGCCAGGGCCTTCACGACGACCTGCACGAGCATCGCGTTCTTCAGGATCTCGCGGTCGAAGTCGCGGATCTTCTCCAGGTCGGCCTGCCACTCCGCGTTCGCGGCCTGGATGTCCGCTCGCGCCTTCGTCTCGTCCCCGTCGATCGCGTACAGCAGGGCGCTCACGAACCGCGCCTGCGGGTCCGTCTCTCCCAGCTCGACCGCCGCGTCCGCGTCCCTCCGCGCGACGACGTAGTCCTCGTTGTACACGGCCAGGATGGCGCGGAAGGAGAGGTAGCGGTCCTTCCGCTTGAGCTGGATTGCCTTCGAGATGAGCTGGTAGCTCTCGTCGACCTGCCCGAGCGCCAGCGTGACGCGGGCCGCCATGAACGCCACCGCGTTGTTCTCCGGCGCCAGGTCGAGCGACTTCAGCAGGTCCTCGCGCGCGCCGTCCAGGTCGCCGAGCCCGAAGCGGATCCGCCCGCGGATCGCGTGCCCCCACGGCGAGAGCGGGTCCAGCTCGAGCGCCGTCGTCAGGTCCCTCTCCGCCCCGTCGTAGTCGAGCCAGGCGTCGTCCACCTCGTGGAACTCGACGCGCGTCGCGCCCGCCTGGATGTCGAACGAGTGGAGCGCCGCCCGCAGGAAGAAGACGTCGGGGTGCCGCGCCTCCCCTCCCGCGAGCCTGTCCACGATCGCGAGCGCCTCCGCGCGCTTCTTCTCGAGCGCGAAGATGTAGGCCTGGCCGAGCAGCGCGAACGGGCTCCCCGGCGCGGCCCTCCCCGCGCCCTCGAAATCGGAGGTCGCCTGCCTGTACGCCGACTCGTCGGGCTCCCCGCGCCACAGCCTCACGCACCCCGCGTGGTAGAAGGCCTCCGCGAGCGTCGGGTCGAGCCCGGTCGCCGCCCCGTAGTCCGCCAGCGCCGCGTCGAACTCCCCGAGCCGCTCCCTTACGCGCCCGCGGCACAGGTAGGCGAGGGCGTACGTCGGGTCGGCGGCGATCGCCTTCTCGATCGGCAGGATCTGCGCCTTCAGGTTCGCCCGGTCCTTGAACTCGTCGATCTCCCCCATCTGCTGGAGGAGGTCGCGCGCGACGTTCCTCTTCCGCTGCGCCTCGGCCAGCTCGCTCTCCCGCTTCGCGCGGCCGGCGAAGACAAGGGCCACCGTCGCCGCCGCCAGGAGGAGCGTCGCGGCCGCGATCGGCTTCACGTGCCTCCGCGCGAAGAGCGAGGCGCGGTACGCAAGGCTCCGCGGGCGCGCGTGGATCGCCTCCCCGCGGGCGAAACGGCCGAGGTCCTCCGCGAGCGCCTCCGCGCCCTCGTAGCGTCGCTCGGGGTCCTTCTCCAGGGCCTTGAGGCAGATGATCTCGAGGTCGCGCGGGATCGCGGAGTTCCGCTTCGCCGGGCGGACGGGCTCCTCCTCGAGGATGCTCCTCAGGAGCCCGAGGAGCGTCGGCCCGGCGAAGGGGACTTCGCCCGCGAGGGCGAAGTACATGACCGATCCGAGCGCGAAGACGTCGCTCCGCGGGCCGATCGCCTCGAGGTCCCCGCTCGCCTGCTCGGGGGACATGAAGGTGGGCGTCCCGAGGAGGGCCCCCGAGAGGGTCAGGCCGCTCGTGCTCGCCATCTCCACGTCCTTGGCCAGGCCGAAGTCGCCGAGGTGCGCGTGGTCCTTCGCGTCGACCAGGATGTTGGAGGGCTTCACGTCGCGGTGGACGATCCGCTCCGCGTGGGCGGCGGCGAGGCCGCGCGCGGCGCCCTCGAGGACCGCCGCAATCTCGCGGAACGACGGGCGCGCCTTGTTCGGACTCCCCTCGCCCCGGACCCACCGGTCGAGGCCGACGCCGTCGACGTGCTCCATCGTGAAGAAGTAGCGCCCCTCGTGCTGGCCGACGTCGTACACGGAGATGACGTTCGGGTGGCGGAGGCGCGCCGCGGAGCGGGCCTCGCGGAGGAACCGTTGCACGGCGGGAGGCGTGACGTCGGGGGAGGCGGAGATCGGCATCGGCGTGCGGCCCTCTCCGCTTTCGTCGCCGATCAGGGTCTTGAGGGCGACGGTGCGCTGGAGCTCGAGGTCCCACGCGCGGTACACGACGCCCATGCCCCCGCGGCCGATCTGGGCGGTGAGGACGTAGCGGCCGAACGGCACGCCCTCGGGGCCCGGCACGGGGATCGAGCGGGAGGAGAGCTCGAGCGGACGCGGCGTCGCGGTGTCGGAGATCGTCGCGGTCGTGTCGGGGCACGGCGTGGTGCCCGGCAGCGTCGCGGCGGCGATCGCGTCGAGCGTAGCGGGGGACGCGCCGCCGATCGTGGGCGGAGGACCGCCGATGGTGGGGTCGTTCGAGGGCGCGGCGAGCGGCGGGCGCGAGCCCGACCCGCAGCGCCGACACAGGCCTTGGTCGGCGTCGTCGACGCGGGTGCCGCAAACGGGACAGGCGATGGTCATTGAATGGTGACCTTAGCACGGACAAGACTCAATTCTCAATGAGCAAGTTTCAACGAAGGCTCAAGCACGGAAGTCCCAACGGGGCGGCATGGAGCACTTGGGGCTTCCGTGCTTGAGCCTTCGTTGAAAGTTGCTCATTGGGCCTTGGGACTTCGCAGACTGAATTCCCTTGCCGGAGGGCTCGCGGGCCTGCTACCGGTGAATCGGAGGTTACCATGAGCGACGCAACGCCCCAGACCTTCTCCCAACAGTACCGCTCCGTCAAGGTCTCCTTCGATACGTTCCGGACGCAGTCGAAGACGATGGAGAAGTGCCTCGAGAAGGCGCGGAAGGTCGCCTTGAGCGACGCCACGATCCTCCTCCTCGGGGAGACCGGGACCGGGAAGAACTTCCTCGCCCAGGCGATCCACAACGCCTCCCCGCGCACCACGGGGCCGTTCGCGATCCTCAACTGCACGGGGATCCCCGAGAACCTCGTCGAGAGCGAGCTGTTCGGGCACAAGAGGGGGTCGTTCACCGGGGCCGTGGCCGACCGCGTCGGCGTCTTCGCCCTCGGGAACAAGGGCACCGTCTTCGTCGACGAGATCGGCGAGCTGACCCTGGTTGCCCAGGCCAAGGTCCTCCAGATGGTCGAGTACAAGCAGTTCAAGCGCGTCGGGAGCGACAAGACCGAGCATGCCGACGTCCGCCTGGTGTGCGCCACGAACCGGCGGATCGACAAGGTCACATCGCGGTCCGACCGCTTCCGCGAGGACCTCTTCTACCGCCTCTACGAGGTCCCGATCGAGGTGCCCTCGCTCA
Organism: uncultured Planctomycetia bacterium; assembly: GCA_964649705.1. Lineage (GTDB taxonomy): Bacteria > Planctomycetota > MHYJ01 > WSZJ01 > CAZYRM01 > CAZYRM01. The sequence goes on along the minus strand of CAZYRM010000004.1, from coordinate 27,164 downwards.
AGGACCGTCGCGAGGACATCCCGATGCTCGTCGACCTGTTCCTGGAGGAGGCGAACCGCAAGTACAAGAAGGAGGTTCAGGGCCTGGCCCCGGCTGTCGCGGAGTTCTTCCGGACCTATCCCTGGCCCGGCAACGTGCGCGAGCTGCGCGGCGTCATCCGCGGCGGCGTGGCGCAGACGAAGAAGGACCGGATCGGCTTCGAGGACATCCCCTGCAAGATGATCCCCGGGATCACGGCCATCGAGTTGGAGGAGATGGACCTCACGCTCCGCGCGGCCGAGCGGCGGCACATCGTCATGGTCCTCGGGATCCACGGCTGGAACAAGTCCCGCGCGGCCGAGGCCCTCGGCATCAACCGCGGAACCCTGTTCGACAAGATCAAGGACCTGTGCATCCACCCCGAGGACGAGACGCCCTCCGACGAGAGCGACGTCCAGCCCGCCCATGCGCCCAAGGCCCACCCGAAGAAGCCGCACAAGCCGTAGCGTCTCGCGCTTGACTGCCCGAGCGCCCGGGCGCGACAATCGCCTGCTCTCTGGAGGAACACCGCATGCGACGCTCCCTGCTCGTCTTCGCGGCCGCGCTCGCCCTGGCCTCGGCCGCCCCGGCCCAGCAGGTCGGCACGCCCGCCCCGGACTTCACGCTCGACACGTGGCTCAACGCCGGGCCCGAGAAGTCGCTCGCCGACTTCGCCGGCCAGGTCGTCCTCGTCGAGATCTGGTCCACCGGCTGAGGCCCTTGCGTGGGGCTGGCGCCCCACCTCGTGGAGATCCACGAGAAGTACGGCCCTCAGGGGTTCGTCGTCCTCGCCCTCACGAGCGACCCGAAGTCGACGCTCGAGAAGTTCATCAAGGACAAGGGGATCACCTACCGCATCGGCGTCGACGACAAGCGCGAGGCCGCCCAGGCCTACTCGGGCAACTCCATCCCGCGCTCATGGCTCGTCGACACCGAGGGGACGGTCGTGTGGAACGGCCACCCGGCCTCCCTCACCGAGTCGATGATCGAGGAGCAGCTCAAGAACGTCCTCGACACGAAGCTCCGCGACGTCGTCCCCGCCCTGGCCCCGGCGAAGGCCGACTTCGAGAAGAAGAAGTTCGGCGACGCCTGGGGGAAGGCCCAGAAGGTCCTGGCGAACGAGAAGGCCCCCGAGGCGGACAAGGCCGACGCGCAGTACGTCGCCGACGAGGTGACGAAGAGGGCCGAGACCGCCCTCGCCGTGGTCGAGCAGAAGGTCTCCACGCGGCAATTCCCGAAGGCGATCCAGAAGCTGAAGGAGATCGCCCTCCTGTTCAAGGGGACCGAGTGGGAGAAGGCCGCGAGCGGGAAGAGGAAGACGATCGAGGCCGACCCCGATGCGAAGAAGGAGCTCGAGGCGCAGGGCCTCCTCGAGAAGCTCCTCGCGCAGGAGAAGGGCATCAAGAAGGCGAAGGACAAGAAGAAGTTCCTGTCGAACTACCTGACGTTCGTGAAGAAGTACGAGGGGACCCAGGCCGCGGCCCAGGCCCAGGCCCGGATCGAGGCCATCAACCAGATGGGGGACTAGACCCCTGACCACGCCGTTTGCGGACGCGCGCGCGAAGGCCGAGGAGGCCCTCGGGAAGGGGGACGCCAAGGGGGCCTTCGCGCACCTGCAGGGCGCCCTCGCCTGGCCCGGGACGCTCGAGGCGCCCGAGCAGTGGGAGGAGGCCCTCGACCTCTTCGCACGGATCTCCGACGGGATGGGCGACGCGGCGCTCGGGAGCCACCTCCGGGACGCCTCGCGGACGTACAACGACCCGAACGCGCTCTACGAGCTCGGATACGAGCTCCTCGAGCGCGGCCTCTCGGGCGTCGCAGCGACGGTGCTCTCGCGGACGAACGATCTGGCGCCGGGGAGGCCCAAGGTCCTCGGCGAGCTCGCCTTTGCCCTTGGCGACGTCGGGCAGTCCGAAGAGGTCCTCCGCGTGCTGCGCGGGGTCCCCGAGCTGGCCGAGCGCGACTTCGTGCTCTCCTACATGCTGGCGTTCCACTCGATCATGACGCGGGACATGGCGGAGGCGGCGAGGAGGCTGCCGAAGCTGCTCGCCGACGCGCAAAACGCGAAGTCGACCGAGTTTCCGCCGATGGCGAAGACGATCGAGGGGATCCTCGCGCGCGAGGACGCCGTGCGGCACGCGACGCGGCTGGACGATGACGACCTGCGAGGCTGGCAGTTCGTCGTGAACGGGCACTTCCTGCTGCACGTGTCCCCCCACGGCGAGGAGGTGATGCGCGGGAGGTACGGCTACGTCAACGACTCGCCCGCGCTCTGCCACGAGGGGATCCGACGGCTCGCCGCGCTCTTCGACGTCCTGGACCTCAAGCCTGCGCGCGTCTTCTTCCTCGCCGACCGGGCAAGCGAGGCGCTCGGCCGCGCGGCCGCGAGGGAGCTGGGGATCGGCGTCTCGCCGTGGCCCAAGGAGGGGACGACATCCCCAGGGCTCGTCGTCGCCGACGACATGAGGGCCTTTCCGCGCGAGACGCTTGCGACGGTCCTGCCTCATGCCGCGGGGCAGCCGCTCTGGGCGCAGGCCCGCTGCTGGACGCAGCACGGGCCGTTCGCCGAGGACTGCGCGACGCTCCTGTACCAGGCGCGGACGACGCCCTGGGACGCGACGATGCAGGTCGATTCCGCGACCAAGGAGGTCCAGCCTGGAAAGCCGGTCGAGGGCACGCCCGAGCAGCTCGCCTCGCGGATCCTCGACGCCAGGGTCGACACGGACGCGCTGGCGGACCTACCGGAGCTGGTCTCGCTCGCGCGCGCCGCGTGCAAGATGACGGGCGAGCACGCCCCGGGGCTCGTGCGCACGAAGGGAAAGCGGCGGAAGTGCTGGGTCGAGTCCCCCGTCCGCAGCAACCGTTTCCTGTAGGCCTCGCGTGATCGCATACCTCCTCGTCGCCGCCCTGGGCGCCGGCCTCCTGATGCCGACGGAGGCCCTGGGGGACCGCAAGGCGCGGATCGCGGAGGAACCCCTCGCGACGTGGTGGAAGGAGGCGAAGGGCGCCGCCGATGCCGCGATGGCCCGGGAGGCACATCCCGAGGGACACCGCGAGCTCGCCCGCGCGATCGAGGCGCTCGCCTTCGCCTACGCCGTCACCGGCGAGGCGGGCTACGCCGATCGGGCGCGCGCGTGGTTCGCCCGCGTCGATCCGTCGGCCTACGCCACGGGCGACCCGAAGAACGGCGTCCTCTCCGACAGCACGGCCGCGAAGGACCTCGCGTTCGCCCACGACCTCGTCGGCGGGCCCGTGGACCTCCTCGCCGAGGTCGCGCGGCGGATGGACACCTACGACCCCGGATGGTACCGCGGCCAGAAGAACAACTGGCAGGTCCGCCAGTACTCCGCGGCCGGCCTCCTCGCCCTGGCCCTCGGCGACGAGAAGCTCCTCGCGCGGTCCGTCTCCCGAGTGAAGCTCGCCCTGATGTACCAGATCTGCGACGACGGCGCCTTCGCCGAGGGGCACGCGTACCTGACCTACAGCGCGGAGATGTACCTCCCGTTCGCGTGGGCCCTCCGGAACGCCGGGAAGGAGGACCTCTTCGCGTGGGAGCCCCTCGCCAAGGCCCACGAGTGGTCGGTCCGCTCCCGCCTCCCCGACGGCCGCCGCCCGAACTTCGACGACGCACACCTGGGGTACTTCCAAAGCCACGCGGTGCCCGACCCGGTGATGCGGTGGGATTGGGAGCACTTCGCCGACCGCGCGCACCATGGCCTCGACGCGGTCGAGTCGATCGCCTTCTTCGCGCCGATCGAGCCCAAGGAGCCCGCGTGGGACCCCTCGTGCGTGTTCCGCGCCGGAGGCGACGTCATCTTCCGCACGGACTGGGGCCCCGAGGCGAGCATGCTGGTCCTCCGCGCGGAGTCCGGAAAGGCCCGCGCGAACTCCGGCGGACACGAGCACCCCGACAACCTCAGCTTCCTCTACGTCGCACGCGGCAAGATGGCCCTCATCGACAGCGGCTACATCAACTACGACGAGCACCACCGCGTGAACAAGGCCGTGAACCACAACGTCATCCTGATCGACGGGAAGGGGCCTCCGGGGACGAACGACGTGGAGATCCTGGAGGTCGCCTCCGACCTCGTGCGCATGAGGACCTCCTACGCGGGCGCAACGATCGAACGGACGGTCCTGTGGAACGACGGCGCCGCGACCTTCGAGGACGTCGTCGAGGCGCCGGAGGCGAAGGAGGTCTCCTACCTGTTCCACCTCATGCCCGGCGGGCCCGAGGTCTCGATCGGGATCGACCCGCCGATGACCTGGACCGAGTCGGAGGCGGAGCACTCCTTCGACTGGGGAAAGGCCGCCACGCACGTCGTCCGCCGCGCCGCCGGCCCGCCGGGGCGTTTCGTTGTGCGGATCGCGCCCGCCCGGTAGAATCGCGCCCCTTCGTTGGAGGACCCCCATGGCGCAGGCGAGCGACGTCATCGACTACAAGATCATCGGCGATGACATGCAGGCCGTCATCGTGACCCTCGACCCGAACGAGCAGGTGCTCGCCGAGGCCGGCGCGATGCTCTTCATGACCGCCGGGATCGAGATGCAGACCTCGATGTCGACCGACAAGAGCAAGGGGTTCCTCGGAAACCTGCTCAAGGCCGCGGGGCGCGCGATCACGGGGGAGAGCTTCTTCATCACGACCTTCACCAACAACGGCAAGGCGCGCGCCGACGTCGGCTTCGCGGCGCCCTACCCGGGGAGGATCATCCCGCTCGAGCTGGGGAAGCTCGGCGGGACGATGATCTGCCAGAAGGACGCCTTCCTCTGCGCGGCGCGCGGCACGGACGTGACGATCGCCTTCCAGAAGAAGTTCGGGGTCGGGCTCTTCGGCGGCGAGGGGTTCATCCTGCAGAAGCTGACGGGCGACGGCCTGGCCTTCATCCACGCCGGGGGTACGGTCTTCAAGAAGACGCTGGGCCCCGGGGAGACGATCCGCGTGGACACCGGCTGCATCGTTGGGTTCATGCCGACGGTGAACTACGAGATCCAGTTCGTGGGCGGCTTCAAGAACGCCCTCTTCGGCGGCGAGGGGCTCTTCTTCGCGACGCTCACGGGCCCTGGGGAGACGTACCTCCAGACCCTCCCGCTCAGCCGCCTCGCGGGGCGGATCGCGGGGGCGGCCTTCCGCGGAGGCAAGGACGAGGGCTCGGTCATCGGCGGCCTCGGCAGCCTCTTCAAGAGTGGGGACTAGCCTCCTGTTTCCGCCCGACGCCCGCCCGTTCCTGAAGTGGGCGGGCGGGAAGACCCAGCTCCTCCCCGAGCTGCTCGCCCACATCCCGGCCGAGTTCGGCCGCTACCACGAGCCGTTCGTCGGCAGCGGCGCGCTCTTCTTCGCGCTCCGCGCCCGGGGACTCGCCGCAAGGGCAAGCCTCTCCGACGCGAACAGGCCGCTCATCGAGGCGTACAAGTCGATCCGAGACGACGTGGAGGGGGTGATCGCGGCGCTCTCGGCGCACAAGAACGAGGAGGAGCGCTTCTACGAGGTGCGCGGCCTCGACCCCGCGACGCTCCCGCCGGCGGAGCGCGCGGCACGCATCCTCTACCTCAATCGGACGTGCTTCAACGGCCTGTACCGGGAGAACCGGAGCGGCCAATTCAACGTCCCGTTCGGCCGCTACGCAAACCCGCGCATCTGCGACGAGGTGAACCTGCGCGCGGTCGCGCGGTCGCTCAAGGGGGTGTCCATCTCGCTCCGCGGCTACGCCCGCGTGCGGACGGTCGCGAAGCCCGGCGACCTCGTCTACTTCGACCCGCCGTACCAGCCGGTCTCGACGACGTCGTCCTTCACGGCCTACGACCGCCACGGCTTCGGGGAAGAGGACCAGCGGCGCCTGAGGGACGTCTTCGCGGAGCTGGCCACGCGCGGCGTCCGCGTCCTGCTCTCGAACTCGGACACGCCGCGGGTGAGGGAGCTGTACGCGGCGTTCCGGCTCGACCGCGTCTGGGCGAGCCGCTCGATCAACAGCAGGGGGGACCGCCGCGGCAAGGTCGCGGAGGTGATCGTCGTCGCCGGGCCGCGCTAGTTGTTCGGCGGCGTGGCGCCGTACGTGTCGATCACGTTGAAGGTGGCCTGGCCGTTGACGACGTTGAACTCGCCCACAGTCCAGTTCTGCCCCACGCCGTTCGAGTCGATCTCGACGACCGGGCCGGCCCCCGTCGCGACCTGGACGTGGGCGGGGTTCGCGGCGAAGTCCCCGGTCCCCGAGAAGATTCGGACGAAGGCCGTGTAGTGTCCGTCCGTGAACTGGTTGATGTTGATGACCTCGGGGCCGAAGCCGTCCGTGTCGTCCTGGGTCAGGACTGCGAGGCCGTCGCCCGAGGTCTTGTTGCTGAAGAACACCTCGTCCCTCCCGCCTTGCTGCAGCGGCATGAAGAGGTGCAGGTCCAGATCGCCCGGATTCTGGCCCCACGTCAGCGTGAGCTGGGCGTCCGGGAACGTGGGCTCCGCCGGCGGCGGCGTCGTGTTCGCGATGATCGAACTCGTGCCGGGCCCGGTCAGGCCGCTCCCGGTGATGTCGGTGCTCTGCGAGGTCGTCGAGGCCAGGTTTGCGTCCGTTTCGTTGCCGGCGAGGCCGTCGACCGCGGTGAAGACGGCGTCCGCCAGGGCGTTCTCGCCTACGTCGAGGTTGTTCTCCGTGGCGTTTCCGCCCTGCGCGACCGTGTTCGTCAGGCCGTTCAGCAGGTCGACGACGATGGAATTCTGTTCGGCCTCCGCCGAGTCGGCCGGCTCCCCGTACCCCCCGTTCGCGATCGTGGTCACCACCGTCCCTTTGACGGACGCGGTGAGGCGCGGCGTGCTCACTTGGAAGTCGGTCTGGAACTGGGCGAGCTGCTTGACGGACACCGTGCAGACGCCAGGGTCGATCTTGACCTTGGCCGCGAGCTTGTCGCCTTCCATTCCGAATGCGGTGATGTCCAGCGTCGTGACCTGCCGGACCAGCGCAACGGAGTTCGTTCCGAAGGCGAGGGCCGCGGCGCTCTCGACGCCCGTGACCAGCTTCGTGCCGACGGGGAGGACGTCTCCCACCTGCGCGGCTTTCCAGGGCGTCTTCGGAGCGGCCTGGTACTCCACCTCGCCCGTGACCTCCTGAATGCGGATCTCCAGCGAGGCGCCTTCGGGGAGCTGGGCGAATAGAGGAAGAGACAGGAGGACGACGAGGATGCTCGCGCGCATGTGACCCCTCCCAAGGGTTTGGCGCGCGCAAGATACCGGTCGCCCCCGCCGGATTCCACAAAAACCGACTCCACCGGACACTGCAGGAATGCCGTCAGGAGGTCATCCGCAATCCCCGAAGGGGCGGCCCAAGAGAGTCTCCTCTACCGTGCAGGCCGCCTCCCGCGGCGGGAGAGGACGCCCAGGAGGTGCTTGATCTCCTCCTCCAGCTCCTGCCGCGTCGCGACCAGCGGAGAGAGGACGTCGCGGATGTGCCGCCCGAGCCGCTTGCGGGCGCGATCGAGGTGCGTGTTCACCGCGGCCTCCGAGAGCGCCGTCGCCTCGGCGATCTCCTTCTGCGACTTCCCGCCGTCGTAGAAGAGGCGCAGGACCTCGGCCTCCGGGCTCTTCCTCGTGGCCGCCTCCCCCTCCAGCCGCTCCCGGGCGTGGGCCATTACCTCCTTCGCGAAGAGGCGATCGAAGTCGCCTCTTTCCTCCTCGTCGGCCGGGGGGTCGGTCGTCAGGTCGTCGAGCGAGACGCGCCCGCGCCCCCCTCCGCGCTTCTCGGCGCGCTCCTTGCGGCCCGCGTTGAACATCGCGTGCCGCGTCATCGCCAGGAGCAGGTCGCGGAAGCGCCCCTTCGCCGCATCGGCCTGGCCGAGGAACGCCGGGTCGAGCATCGACTGGAGGACCTCGTCCGCGAGGAGCTCGGCGTCGACGCCTCGCGGAACCCGCCGCTCCAGGAACTTCAGGACGGGCCGGCGATACTTGCGGTAGAGGGCGGCCTGCGCCCCCGCGTCCTTCCCCGCGGCGAGGCGGAGCTCTGACCAGACGGTGGAGGCGAAGCGGGACGGATCGCCGCTCGGGGACAGGTCGGAACGCGCCATGTCGACCTCCGATGCCGCCCGGAGGATAGCGACGGCGGGTCCGTCGCGCAAGCCGGGGCACGCGGACGTAACACGGTAGCGGGAAGGTAACGCGCACCAAGGAGGGACAGCAGGGCATTCCGGGCCAATCCCGCGAGCCGCAACCTGTTGCCTCACAAGGAGTCGAATCCAACGAGCGGGCGCGCGTCGGCGGCTTGGCGCGTGGCTTGCGGATCACTCCCCCCGACTCGGCGCGCGTCGATCGACGGGTCCGCAAGGACAGGGTTTTGCTCGGTCTTCTGGGGAGGTCGATCGACATGAGGACACTCCGTCGCCACCGCGGCTTCACGCTCATCGAGCTGCTCATCGTCCTCGCCATCATCGGGATCCTCGCCGCGCTCCTGATCCCGGCGATCATGAAGGCGCGCTGTCACGCGAAGGAGGGCACGTCGAAGGTGATGCTCTCCCAGATCGAGGCGGCCTGCGCGGCGTACGAGGCCGACCACGGGGTCCTTCCCATGGCACAGGGCGACCGCGGCACGACGCCCCAGACCTCGGGGCTCGTGCTGCGCCTCTGGACGTGGCCGCTCTCCTCGGTGCGGGCGCGACCGTACTACGACCTCCTCCCGAAGGACGTGGACGCCGCAGGGAACTTCGTGAGCCGGCTGGGCGACCCGATCTACTACCAGGAGAACGCCTCGGTCCGCCCGAAGCAGCCGAGCCCGTCGATGATGCGACCCATGCGGCTGGACCTCTGGACGGCCCCGTGCGGGTCGACGAACGCGCGGAACCCCGACGCGCTCAAGGCGGAACTCGGCGTCCTGGGCAACTGGTAGGAGAGTGGTACATGAAGAGGCATCGTGGATTCACGCTGATCGAGCTGCTCGTGGTGATCGCGATCATCGGGGTGCTCGCGGCCTTCCTCGCGGTCTTCCTCGGGAACCTGACCGATACGGCGAAGAACAGGAGGACGCGCGCTCTCCTCGGGCGGGTCGAGGTCGCGCTGCAGATGTACAAGGAGCAGTGCGGCGCGTACCCGCGGAGCGACGCGCCGTTCGCTCAGGGGGCGAAAGACCTGCACTGGCAGCTCGCCGCGCCGCACTCGGTGCTGACGGGAGGCACCTACGTGCAGGCCGGGCCATACCTGACGAACCTCGTCGACGGCGAGGTCCGCGGCGGCCGGGCGAACCCCTGGGGGGCGCTGCCGGCCGACCCGTCGCTCGCGCGTCTGATCATCGATGCGTGGGGCAACGCGCTCGGGTACCACTGCGCCCCGCGCGGGACGAACCACACGTCGGCCGCCCACCCGGACTGGGCCGACGAGCGCGACGGGTACGACCTCTGGTCGATGGGGCCGCGCGGCACGGCCGACCCGCCCGCCGGCGCGCCCGCCGCCTCGATCGGGGAGAACGGCGAGATCGTAAACTGGGCGCCGTAGCCCTCAGTCCCGCTCGCGCAACGTCACCGCGGCCAGGGCGAGCACGAAGCCGCGGAAGACGAGCGGCGCTTGACGCAGCTATGCCACGGTGGCATAGTTGCGGATGCAAGGAGGAGACCATGGGAAGGGATCCGAACCTGGAAAAGAGGGCATTTCACCTGATCCGCACGAAGGCCCACTCCGCGTCAGGCCTGGCCGCGGAGCTGGGAGTGTCGTGGCGGACCGTACTGCGGCTGGTCGGGCGACTGAGGGGTCGAGGCTACAAGATCGTGACCAGCCGCGAGGGGGGGCGCCATCGTTACCGGCTCGAGACCCAAGGGCGGACACGGCCCGGCGCAGACGCGCTGCAGGCGCTGTCGGGGTTCGTCGAAACGGGACTCGTCGACGGCGCAGCGCATCACGACCGATACCTGTACGGCGCACGGAAGTCGAAGTCACGCCGGAGCGGCTCGGGCGGAAAGCCGTGAGGGCGGTCTTCGTCGACACAAGCGCGTGGTGGGCCTACTTCGACCGCAGCGACCAGTGGCATCCGTGGGCGGCCGCAATGATGGCACGCCTGCTGGAGGCGGGAACCGCGCTGGTCACGACGCGGGACGTCTTCGACGAAGTCGTCACCGGCCTCCTCACCCACGCTTCCCACGCGGCTGCGGTCCAGGCCGGGAACGCGATTCTTGTCAGCCCGGCGGCACTCATGATCCCGATCGACGAAGGGCGGTTTCAGGCGGCTTGGCGGATCTTCCAACGCCATGACCGAATGGGCTGGTCGCTGACCGACTGCACATCCATGGCGGTCATGAAGGCGCAGGGGCTCAAGACGGCGTTCACCTTCGACTCCGACTTCACCCGAATGGGGTTCGAGACAATCCCGGATACGGACCAGCCCCCGACCTCCATCGACTGAGGGGCGCCTCCGTGGCTGCACACTGGAATTCACATGTCTTCGGGCGGGATCGACCACGCGTGACAAGGGCTTGCAACAGACGCATGACTGGTGGAAAAGGCTGGGAAAACACGCGACCTGGGCACGCCGCGTTGCGTGCGAGAGGGCGTGCGGGTACTCTGTGCGCATGTCTGACACAGATCCGACCCGGCACGCCCCCGACCCGACGGGGCCCACGGTCGTCCGCGGCGAGCCGAGGCTCGACGCCACCGGCCCGACGCTCCTCCGCGGCGAGCAGGAGGCCGCGCGGACGCTTCGAGCGCACGTCCCAAGGCGGCTCGGCCCGTACGAGCTGATCGACGTGCTGGGCCAGGGCGGAATGGGCGTCGTCTACCGCGCGCGCCACGCGACGCTCGGGACCGAGTGCGCCGTCAAGCTGCTCGTCGCCGGCGAGCACGCCTCGCTGGAGGCGATTGTCCGCTTCCAGCGCGAGGCCGCCGGCGTCGCCCGGATGGGGAAGCACCCGAACATCGTCGGCGTGTTCGACCTGGGCCAGGAGGGCCCCGTCGCCTACTACGCGATGGAGTTCGTCCGCGGGCGGTCGCTCCGCGATCTCCTCGAGACCGGCTCGATCGAGCCCAGGGAGGCCGCGCGGATCACCGAAAAGGTCGCCCGCGCCCTCCACTTCGCTCACGGCCACGGAATCGTCCATCGCGACGTGAAGCCCGAGAACGTCGTGGTCCGCGAGGATGGCGAACCCCAGGTCATGGACTTCGGCCTCGCGCGGGACCTGCGGACCGAGGCGCGTCTGAGCGTCGCGGGGGAGGTCTTCGGCACGCCGTCGTACATGGCCCCCGAGCAGGCCCGCGGCCTCCACGACCAGTGCGACGCGCGCACCGACGTGTACGCCCTCGGCGGCGTCCTCTACGACGCGCTCACCGGCATCCCTCCCCACCCGGGCAAGGACGTCGCGCAGGTCTTCCGCCACGTCCTCGAGGGCGAGGTCGTCCCGCCGCGCCGCCTTCGCCCGGACCTCCCGCTCGACCTCGAGACCGTCTGCCTCAAGTGCCTGGAGGCCGACCGCGCCACGAGGTACGACTCCGCGGAGGCCCTCGCGGACGACCTCGCGAGGTTCCTGCGCGGCGAGCCCGTCTCGGCGAGGCCGCTGGGGTGGATGGGGAGGCAGGCCCGTCGCGTGCGGCGACGCCCGGTCCTGTCCGCTCTCATCGGCGGGCTCGTGCTCGCCTTGCTCGCGCTCTCCTGGCTCTTCGTCGGCCCCGCGCACGTCCGCCTCGCGACCGACCCGCCCGGCGCGCGCGTCGAGACGGTCGGCCGCACAATGTGGGGAGGCGGCTGGGTCTGGCCCGCGGGACGGTTCACGCTGCGCGTCACGGCCGACGGCCGCGAGCCCAAGGAGGTCCTTGTCGACCTCTCCGCGGGGTCCTTCCACGACATCGGGACCGTGAAGCTCGCCCCGAGGCCCGCGACGCTGACGCTCGCCTCGTGGCCCCCGGAGGTCGAGGTGACGCTTGCGAAGGAAGGAGGGGACCCGCTCCGGCTGTCCACGCCGTTCGATCGGCTTCCCATCGAGGCCGGTGAGTACCTCGTCTCGGCGACGAGGGAGGGGTACTTCCCGTTCGAGCAGCGGCTCGGGACAAGCCCGGGCGACTCCTTCTCCCGCAACATCACGCTCCAGAGACAAAGGCTCTGGGTCCGCGACATCGTGGACTTCATCGACGAGGCCCCGGCCGTCGCGGACCTCGATCGGGACGGGGCGCTGGACGTCGTCGCCTGCGGACGGACCGCGTGCACCGTGCACGCCTTCTCGGGACGCGACGGGTCCGTTCTCTGGCAGCGCCGCCTCGACGACGCGCTCCTCCAGGCGCCGACGCTTGAGGACGTCAACTGGGACGGAGTCCCCGACGTCCGCGTCGTCTGCATGGCGGGGCATCGCCACGCCCTCGACGGCCGTGACGGGTCGCCGATGGAGAGCCAGGGCGAGGGAGCGGCCATCGCGACGCCGTCGTCCATCGACCTCGACGGCGACGGCTTCCTCGACGAGATCCGCGCGGAGGCGGGCAAGGTCATCGCGTCCTCCCTCCGCGGCACCGGTCTGGCTTCCGTCTCGAGGGACGCCGGGCCCATCGAGACGGCGCCGAGGATTGCCGACCTGGACGGGGACGGGACCGCCGATTCCCTGACGCGGTCAGGGTACGCCCTGATCGAAGCGACATCAGGCAGCACGCACGAGCCGTTGTGGTCCTGTCTCTTCATGGAGAGCGTCTCGTGGGACTCTCTCGTGGAGGACGGAAGCGCCTCGTGCATCGCCGCGGGGGACCTGGACGGGGACGGGGCGGTCGAGTGCGTCGTCGCCTGCGACACGGGGAGCGTGCACGTGCTGGAGGGAAAGACCGGCGCGCGGCGATGGACGTGGCGCATCGAGGGCGAGCCGAGGTATCCGCTCGGCTTCGCGCGCGCCACGGGGCGGAAGGGGCTCGACGTCGTGGTGGCCCGTGAGGACGGCCGCGTGTTCGTCTTGAGGCCGCCGGAGGCCCCCGCGGAAGGCCCGTTCCAAAGGATGCTGACCCATCGAGCGGACGGAGAGAACTGGACGGCGCTCGTGCGCCTGGCCGAGCTCGTGACGAAGGGGGACGACGACCCGTGGCGACGAGCGGTCGGCTGGAGCCTCCTCGGCATCGCGCGGCAGCGCGCGGGCATGCCCGAGGAGGCGCTCGCGGCCCTCGCGGAGGCCCGGGCCCTCGGCCTACGCTGCCCGGAGGCGGCCGCGGCCGAGTGGCTCGCGTCGTGGGCGTGGGCGGGCTGTCCCCCGGCGCGTCGCGAGGAGGCGGGGCGCCTCTTCGAGGAGGGCCTCAGGCGGGACCCGGATCGGCTGTTCGACGCGGTCCTGGAAGGGCGCAAGGCGATCCACGAAGCGGCGGCGCGGGACTTGGCCGGCCGTTCGCGCGGCGCCATCGACGACGCCCGGGGCGGCACGGTCGCCGCGCTCCTCTCGACGCTCCTCCTGCCCGATGACACCCGCCCGCCCGCTCCGCCGGAGGTCGAGAGGCACCTCCGCGACGCCGTGGGCGCGGTCCACGCGCGCCTGGCCGAGGCGCCCTCGCAGGCGCCCCGACTGTTCAGCTACCTCTGCCTCCTGCACGACGCGCTCGGCGACGAGGACCGCTACCGCGCGGCGTTCGCGATCTACCGGGAGCAGCCTCGCCGCCCCGCGGCGCTCGACGGGCTCATGTTCCACGTCGACGCGCACTACGGCCTCGGGAAGTGATCAGCGCCTCTGGAAGAGCATCGTCGCGGGGATCTCCTTCTTGTCGACGCCGGGCCCCGCGATCGAGACCTTGAGCCCCTCGGCGCCGTTCCCCTCGATCCACTCCACGCGGATCGGGTGCTTGCCGGCCTTCAGGCGGGCCACGCCGCGACGCTCGATCATTGCGTGCGACCCGTCGTTGTCGACGACCAGCGCGTCGCCGATCCAGAGACGGCTCCCGTCATCCGACTCCGTGAAGAACGTCCACGCGCCGTCGGCGGGGACGTCGACCCACGCGGTGAAGCGGAGGCCGATCTGGTCGACGCGGGAGCCGGGCACGGTGTGGGCGAATGCGCCGGTGAATCCCGACGCGGCCGCCTGCTCCTTGTCGAAATCGGGGAGCTTCGTCCACATGCCGTGAAAGGCATCGTAGCGCAGGCCGTAGGCCCACTCGCCCTCGGCCTCGGGTTCGCGAAGCGGGATCGCTTCCGGGGTAAGCGCCACGCGGACGGCCTCCTTGCCGCGAAGGACATCGAACTCGACGGGCTCCTCGGGCTTCCGATCGCCGAGGAAGAGGCAGGCGTCGACACCGTGGCGGAGCTCGACGTCGCCGAGACGGACGACGATGTCGTCCAGCTCCAGGCCCGCGGTCTCGGCGGGCGAGCCGGCACCCACGCCGGTCACGCGCGCCTCGTCTCCCGAGGTGTCGACCTGGAAGCCGAGCCGCACGCCGCGCGTGGCCTCGTCGAGGAGCATCTCGGGGAAGAGCCGCTTGACGCGGTCGATGGGGATGGCGAGGCCGATCGCCTCGCCGCCCTTGGCGGTGACAACTCCGATCAGCTCGCCGCGGGTGTTCATGAGCGGGCCCCCGGAGTTTCCTCCGTTGACGGCGGCGGAGGTCTGGATGTGGCCGTTCTCGAGGTATCCGGGGGCGAGGCGGCTGATGATTCCCGTAGTGACGGTGTGCGTCATGCCGTTCGGGTTCCCCACGACGATGGCCAGGTCGCCGACGCGGAGTCCGTCGTTCGAACCGATGGGCAGGAAGGGGAGGGGGGCGCCCGCGTCGACCTTGAGGACGGCGATGTCCTCGCTCGGGTGCCTCGCGACGAGGCGGCAGGGGAGGCTCCTCCCGTCCTCGAAGTGGGCGTGGAGGTTCTGTCCCCCGACGACATGGGCGTTCGTCAGGATGTACCCGGCGGGATGGATGATGGTCCCGCAGCCGACGTAGCCGACCTGCGAGCCGTCGGGGTTGACGTTGACGCCGCTGATGTCGACCTCCGCGGCGTACCCGGCCCGGATGGCCATCTCGACCGGGTCGTCCTTGGCGGCGACGAGGGAGGCCAGCGCCAGGAGGATGGGAAGCGTTCGCATGCGGGGTCTCCTCATCGGGAAGGCCCGCCAGTGTCCCGCCCCCTCAGCCCCATGGTCAAGTAGAAGGCATTGAGCGCCAGGAAGGCGATGTTCACCCCTCGCGCAAAGGGCGGCGCTCCCTCGGGCCAGACCTGACCGAGCAGGACGACCGCGTTCAGGACCAGCAGGACGACGACGAACGCCTTGGGAACGCTCTTCATGGGGTCCTCCGCCTTTCGACGCGCGGAGTCTATGGGCGCACCGTCGCGCAGGTCAAGCCGCTGCAGTGTTGATCCGCCCGCCCCGGCGAGATAGGCTCCACTCGCTTCATCGCAGGACGGCCGCATGCCCGCGAACGCACCCTCCGGGGCCCGACAGTTCGGACGCTACCGCGTCGACGCGGAGCTGGGGCGCGGCGGCATGGGCGTCGTGTACAAGGCGTTCGACCCTCAGCTCAAGCGACACGTCGCCCTCAAGGTCCTCCTCGACCCCACGAACGCCGGCACCACGCAGGTCGCCCGCTTCGTCCGCGAGGCCGCCGCCATCGCCAAGCTCCGACACCCCAACGTGGTCCCGATCCACGACGTCGGAAAGGTCGGCTCGCAGCCCTACTTCGCGATGGAGTTCGTCCAGGGGACCTCGCTCGACGGCGCCATCGAGAAGCGGATCCCCGTCTCGCGGAAGGATGCCACGACCCTCGGCAACCACGCGCTGACCCTCGCGAAGACGGGCACCGGCGGGCCGTGGAACCTCCTCGACACCCTCCTGGTGCTCCGCGACGTCGCCCTGGGGCTCGGCGCCGCGCACGACGTCGGGATCGTCCACCGCGACGTCAAGCCCGCGAACATCCTCCTGGATCGCCAGGGGCGCCCCGTCCTCACCGATTTCGGCCTCGCCAAGGACGCCGAGACCGTCGACCGCACGGCGCTCACGACCGGAGGGTCGATCCTGGGGACGCCGATGTACATGTCCCCGGAGCAGGCCCAGGCGAAGAACGCGGAGATCTCCCCCGCGACCGATGTCTGGTCGCTCGGCGTCACCATGTACGAGCTCCTCACGGGGGAGCGGCCCTTCCTGGCCGACACGCTCGGGCAGCTCCTGCACGACATCCAGAAGAAGGACCCCGGCGTGCCGTCGAGGCGCCTGGCCACGGCGGGGAAGGGGCGGTTGCCCCGGGAGGTCGACGCCGTCTGCATGAGGTGCATCGAGAAGGACCACAAGCAGCGCTATCCCGACGGGAACGCGCTCGCCGAGGCGATCGACCTCGTGATCGCGGGGGAGTCCGTCTCGCGGGTCGAGCCGCGCCGTCAGAAGCGAGGCGCGCAGCCGCGAAAGGCCCGCGGCGGGTCGTCCGCCTCCGTCGTCGGCCTCTCCATCGGCGGCGTCCTGCTCGTGCTGGGCGGGGTCCTGTGGATGAGCCGGGGATCGGAGCCGCCCGCGCCGAAGCCGAAGGAGGCCGCGAAGGTCGAGGAGCCGGCGCCCCCTCCGAAACCCGAGCCTCCCAAGCCCGCGCCTCCGACTCCCGAGCCGCCCCCGACGCCGCAGCCTGCGCCGCCCGAGCCCCCGAGGCCCGTCCACAAGCCTGAGGCCGAGGCGCTCTACCAGAAGTCCCGCTCCCGACCCGCGGAGTCCCGCGCGGCGTGGGAGGAGTCGCTCTCGCTCCTCGACCAGGCCCTCGCCATCGAGTCGGAGTACGGGGACGCCTGGTACGAGCGCGGGATCCTGCTCCACCGCCTCGCCCGGTACCCTGAGGCCGTGCAGTCGTTCAGCAGGGCGATCCAGCACGACGGTCCCTCCCCGTGGTCCCACTACATGCGGGCCCGCGTGACCGTCGACAACATGGACGACTTCCTCGGCGCGAGGCCCGACTTCGAGGAGGTCGTGCGTCGCGCGCCCGACAGCGAGCTCGCGCTCCTCGCCCGCGCGCGCCTCGCGGTCAGCCGGCAGGACCTGGACGAGGGGTTCCGCCTCTGCGAGGAGACCCTCTCCCGGACGAAGACGCAGGACGACGTGTACCTCCTCCTCGGATTCCTCTACCTCCAGAGCGGGCACCAGGACGCCGAGAAGGCCCTCGCGTGCATGACGAAGGCGATCGAGCTCAACGCGACGCTCGCGAAGTCCTGGGTCAACCGGGCGGCCGTCTACTTCCAGAGGAAGGAGTACGACCTCGCGCTGGCCGACTGCGACAAGTCGATCGAGCTCGACCCGGTCCAGTGGTGGGCGTTCGAGTGGAAGGGGCTCGTGCTGGAGGGACAGGGGAAGTACGAGGAGGCGATCGCCCAGAACACGATCGCGCTCGAGCACGGCGGAGAGAAGCCGATCATGGCGCCGTTCAACCGCGCTCGCGAGTACGGGATGTGGGGTCTGGCGCTCCGGAACGAGGGAAAGAAGGAGGAGGGGCGCGCGAAGATGGAGGCCGCCCAGGCGGACCTGGAGCGGTTCCTCGGCTACGCGCAGCCGGGCCCGAGGCGCCAGGCGGCGGAGGCCGAGCTCGCCAAGGCGCGCGCCTGGCTGGACGAGTGGTAGTGTGGGCTACGGCTCCGCGGGGAGCGCGAGAATGAACGCGCGCCAGCCCGCCTCGAAGGCGACGGGATCGCCGAGGGCGTCGCGAAACATCCCCTCAGCGCTGGCGGACGAGCCCGAGAAGTCCCCGGAGGCCTGGGCGGCCTTCAGCTTCTTAAGGCCCTCTCTCACCTGCGGGGACTCCGCGTGGTGCAGATAGTAGAAGAGCCCCCACGCCGCGGAGTAGAAGCGCTGGCTCGACTCCAGGCCGCCGTCGTTCGCCTCGTGCGCGTCGCCGGCCAGGACCGCCGAAAGCGATAGCGCGGTCCCCGCCGCGAGGTCCTGCTTGAGGCGCCTCGCAAGCGGACGATTCAGGGGCGACACCTCGATCGTCCCCTTCGCGTCGTCCCACACGTAGCACTCGAAGGCCGTCGCCGTGCCCTCCGCGTACCAGGAGGGGACGGCGTAGCCCGCCGACATCCCGAAGAAGAGGTGCGCCCCCTCGTGGAGCGCCGTCTCGACGACGACCGACTCGTGGCCGTCGATCCCGTAGCCGCAGCCGAACCTCCTCGCCGAGTCCGCGAAGCCGCCCGAGCTCAGGTGCTTGTCGTATCCCTTGTCCTTGTTCCCGAGGCAGTACCGCTCGAAGTCCTCGCGTGAGCGGAAGAGGTACACCCAGGGCTTCTCGGCCGCCTTGGGCTCCATGCCGAGCCTCTCGCGGTACTCGCCGTAGGCCGCCTCCAGGATCCGCGCGATCTTCGCGAGGAACTCCTCGCCCACGTTCGTCCGAAGATGGTAATGCGCGGTCTCGGTCTCGAAGGCGTCGTCCCAGTCGAGCCGGAGGCGCGCGTACTCCTCGGGCGTGTACCAGCGGTCTCGCTTCGCGTAGTAGACGAGCCCGAGCTTCTCGAGCTCTCTCGCGTCCTTCACCCACTTCACGCCGCTGCTCGCGAGCGTGACGGGGAACTCGCCCCGCTCGCGGTGGCGCCTGTCGTCGGGCGTCATCCAGGAGCCGAGGAATTCGACGAGGCCCTTCTTCAAGTTGTCCCGCTCGGCGACGGTCACAAGGCGGCCTCCGTGGGCCACGAAACCGCCCTCGGGGAGGTGCGGCATGCCGCGGAGCCTCGCCATCGCGCGGTCGACGGCGTCCTTCGGGCACGCGTCGTCCTTGGAGGCGAGGGAGAAGAGGATCCTCGCCGCGGGCTCTCCCAGCTCGCGGGGCGATCCGTCGATCGCGAAGCAGGCGAGGTCGTAACGACCCGCGTCGTCGAGCCTCGATCGACGCAGCAGGTCGAATAGCTGCGCCGTCGTCAGGTTCGTCCAGCGGACGCTGGCGCGGGCGCCCTTCGCCTCGAGGTGGACCTGCGCGTCGTCCGCGCCGACGACTCTCATCCCCGTTCCCAGGGCGTTCGCGGTGTCTCCGAGGCCCCCCTCGCCGGCCTGGCGGATGAACGTGTCGAGCAGCCGCGCGGCTCGCTCGGCCTCCTCGCGGTAGGGCGCGAGGGAGGCGAGCAGGTCCTTGGACGTCAGGCCCGCCTGAATCTCGGCGATCCGTGCAAGGGCCTTCCCGTACTGGTGCGACCCGACGAGGACCCCGACCTCGCCGAGGAGTCGCGGGAAGCCTCGCCTCTCCTCCTCGGCGCTGGCGTGGTCCGCCTCCTCGGCGCGGGCACGGGCGGCCTCTTCGGCGAGGCGCGCCTCCTCCTGCTTCCTCGCCAATTCCTCGGCAAGGCGCTTCCGCTCGGCCGCCTCGCGCATTTCGGCGACCCACGCGTCATCCTCGGCCTCGACGACGTCCGTCTCGGCAGGCACGGCCTGGGGTGGCTCGTGGGACGTGGGCTTGGCCTCCGCGACGGCCTTCGGCTCGATGGAGGCGTGCGTCATCTCCGTCGATTCCGAAACGGGGTGGCCTCCCATTCGAGCAATCAGGCCGACGACCATCCCGAAGACGGCGAGGAAGCTGATGAGCAATGCCGTCCCCTTGGATCGAGGCGTCGCCTTCGCGGGGCGGGGCCTTTGCGGAATCGGTCTCCTCTGCGGCGTTCGAGCTGGCTTGCGGACCATGTCGGCTCCTCCCTTCCTGGCTGTCACCCTGGGAAGGTGCGTCGAGAGGAATTCCCTTTCGACGACGTGCTTCCCGTGAGACGGCCCAGGAAGATGCAGGGGCGGCGCCGGCGCGGCGTCAATCGCACTCGATGGGGTCGGGGACCGTTCCACCGAGCGCGCCTGGAGTTGCGTTGCAGGAACCGAAGAGCGGATCCGAGCGGGCCCCGGAGGTGTCGTTCAATCCAGCACTGTTTCGAGGCAGTTAGGCGAAGTCCATCACAGCGGGACGAGTGGGGAGCGCCCTTGCCGGCTCATGTCAGCGACGAGGATCGCGCCGGCTGGTCACCTGGCCACTTCCGCCTCGGCAGGCCCAACAGGCGCTCGGCATTTCCATGGGCTGACGGCGCGCTCCTCCGCCCGAGCGACCCGAAACGCGGCGTTGAAATCGGGGTTGAGACGGACATGACTGGAGGTGGCGCATGAGGATTTTCGCAGCGTTCGTTTTCCTGGCGGCCATGTCACCGCTCGGCGCCCAGGTCGACGAGGACAGAAGCGCCCGGGCGCAGGGGATCTCATTCAGCGTGGCCCGGCCGGTCGCGATGGGGATCGCGAACCTGGACCACATCGCCGAGGTCCGCGCGGAATTCCAGCGCATCCGCCGCGAGCTGCCCATGGTCACCGTCCTGCACCTGGGTGTCGAGCTGACCTCGACACGGAAGGACTGGATCGCCATCCTCGACGCGGCGCGCGACGAGCAGCTTCGCGTCGTCCTCATGTTCGGGGAGGTCCGCGAAGGCGGCGAGGACGTGTCGCTTCGCCCCGAACGGAAGGACGGCGAGTGGCAGTGGGGGGCGCTGGCGGAATTCGTCTCCGACCGCAAGTGCGCCTCCCACCCCGCGCTCCTGGCCGTCTTCGTCGTGGATGAGCCGTGGCACCACGAGAAGCGGCCCCTCTATCCCACGGAGGACCTGAAGGACATGTACCAGGACCTCAAGTCGCTGATGCCCGAGGGCGTGGACGTGCCGCTCGTCGTCCAGTTCAGCCGTGAGCTCTGGAAGCAGATCGCCGACAAGCGGAACCTGAGGGTGTCCTGGGAGTCCGGAATCTGCGACATCGTCCAGATCAGCGCGCTCGAGTTCCAGGACCGGGAGTACCAGTTCGAACTCCTGGATCACAACCACACCGAGTCCCGCCGAATCATCCACGAAGCGACGCCTGACACTCCGCTCTGGACGAGCGCGCAGGCGATGGGAGCCGGGTATGGCCCTTCCGCGGGCTACTGGTTTCCAAGACAGCGGGACGGGCACCGCGACCTGACGCGCCTGCTGAACGACGTGACCGATCCGAAGTACCAGTCGATCCACCCGCTTTCGGGGATCATGCTGCAGTGCTGGGAGTCCGCCACGCCGCAGCGCCGTCCGAACCAGTACGTCCTCGGCGACACGGACGCCGATGCGCGCGGAGACCTCCCGCAGGCGCAGGCGGCCGAGGACGCGCGAGAGGCGATCCGTCGGTGGGTGTACGGGAAGTAGCCGCGAAACCACTGTCTCGCCTCGGTGTTCACCCCATCGGTGCTTGGAATGGCGTTGTTCCTGCCAGGGAGGCGATCCAGGCGGACCGGGTGGCGCTCGCGGACGCTGCGCGTCCACCGACGAGACGATGACATGGCGCATCAGGGCGCAAGGAGGAGCCGGAACTTGCGCTCCAGGTCCTCGAGGGCCTCCTGCAGCAGGTCGGGGTAGCGGTCGAGCCCCTCGTCGAGGCGCTTTGAGAGCGAGGCGAGGTCCCGCGAGAGGTCCATCCGCTCGAGCGTTTCGTCCACGTCGCCCGTGTAGTCGCCGGTGACCTGGTCGAGGCGGTCTGGTCAGCGATCCACGTAGGGTCGGGGAGGCATCAGGACATCCTGGATGCGGATCCTGTTCATCGAGAACCATGCGGCCTGCGCGCGGAGCCGTAGCCCGCGGATGACCACAGTGGCCTGCGGCGTGGCGGGGTGCCCGTCATGCTACGAGAGAGTCTCCGTCTAGATGGGGACGTGTGCGCCCGGGGCAGAGGCCCCGTCGGCGTTGTCGCCTACTTGGGCACGACCTCGACGACCTACCTCCCTCCGTTGAGCCCCCTCGACCTCGTACGCCCCGGACGCATCGGAGCGCGCCCCAGGCGAGCCGCGCGAGGACCTCCGCGAGCCCCCCTCGCGCCTCGCCTGGGGCGCGCGTGCGGAAGGAGAGCATGGCGACGACGAGGGCAACCTGCCCGAGGACGAACCAGCGCTTCAGGAGTAGCGCCCGCGCGGGCCCGCCCGCACATCGGTGCGATTGACCATCGACGGACCGACGTGTACAGTCGCCGCCGGCCTGTCGGCGAAGAGAGGACATTCGCTCGTGCGGCTCCTGCTCCGTGAATGGCGCTCGCTGTCCCTCACGATCGCGGCCGGGGCCGTGCTCGCGCTCGCGGGGTGGGCCATCCGCTACCGTGTCGCGGTCGAGACGCAGTTCTACGCCCAGAACAGCCACCCCGCGGTCTGGCACTTGCGACGCACACTCGGCCCGGACGAGGTGTCGGTCCTCCACGACATCCTCGTCTCGGATCCGGACCCGAAGCGCCGCCGCCTCGCGGCGCACCGCCTGTCCCTGGAGGCAGACCCGCGTTCCGTGCCGCTGCTCACGAACGCGATGGGTGACGCCGATCCTGGTGTTCGGGAGTCCGCGTACAACGCCCTGGGCGTGAACGACGACCGCGGCGGTGCGTTCGTTGGTTGGTTGCGGGAGCTGTCCGACCGGAAGCTCCTGGAGTTCGTGCGAGACACGAGTCGCTCGTCCGTGCAATGGGGGCTCTTTCGGAACATCGTGCATGACCGTCGTCCGCTGATGGTCGCCGCCGGAGAGGCGCTGCTGGGCACTACACCGTCTGTCGACAAGATGTCGCTCATCGTGCTTTCGCTCGACTCCATGAGCTTGGCAGACTTCACTCCCGAAGAGAAGTCGGTGATCGCCCGCCTCATGCGGCTTGGGGTCGACGACTCCGATGCGCGGTTCCGTCGGGTGTGCCGCAGCCGAGTGGCCCTGCTCGACGCGGGGACGATGACGGAGCAGGAGCTCGTCGATTGGGCGATGGACCTCGCCGACGCGGAATACGTCATCGAATGCGACGACATCCTCGCTCTCCTGACGGAGTTGAACCGAAGGGCCCCCGCCCGCTTCGACGACACGGTCGCAAAGCTCCTGGCGACGGCCAGGCCGTCGGGGCTTCCCTGGAAGCTCCTCGGAGTCGTCCGAGGCCTCCTAGATCCCGTGCGACGGGCAACGCTCATGCGCGCCGCCCTCGCGAACCCGGATGAATCGTTCCGCGAGAGCGTGCAGTTCTCGTTGGAGCGGGCGGAGGACGACCTGCGGGAGTCCCGGACACCTGAGCGAGACGAGGGAAGGTGACCCATGCCGTCGACGGCCCCAGGCCGACCTCTCCACGTCTGGGAAGGGGAAGTGATGGTCCGCGCCGCGGCGTGGATCCTCCTGCTGCGCGGCCTCGGCCTCCTGGTCGGGGGCCTCGTCGGAACGCTCGCCCGTCGGCAGTACGGCGATGCGTCGGTCTGCCTGCCGCAGTGGGTGGCCATCCCGTCCCTGCTGTGGGTACTCGTCGGCCTCGGCGTCTTGAGCCGCACTCGCAGCTTCGTCTGGGTGCTGCCGCTCCTCACGCTCGGCTGGTTCCTGGTCCTGGCGTCCCCATTCGCTCCCGAGTGGCTCGGAAACGACGGCTCGTGGGACCCCTTCGACATCGCGAAGAGCCCGTGGCTGGCGGCCTTCCTCCCCGCGTTCTTCCTCCCCGACGTCTTCGCGCTCTACTCCGTCTTCCGTCGCGATGGACGGGCGGCCCTCGCCCACGACCCGGCCCCGTTGGCCTCGCTCTCGGCGGCCTGGCGGGTGCGCTTGACGGGTCGAGTCCTCGTCTCGCTGGGGATGGTCGTGCTCGTCTTCCTCTCGACCGCGGTCTATCTCCTGTGCGCCCCGGGCGTGATGGCCGCCTGGTCCCATCGAGCGTTGTAGCGCACCCGGGGCGCGTCCGACGCTCACCTCTTCCGGAGCGCCTCGAGCTGCGCCTTGACGGTCGGCTGGCCCGGGCAGACCTTCAGCGCCTCCTCGTACGCGGCGATCGCCTCCTCCTTCCTTCCCTGCCACTCGAACAGCAGGCCGCGCGTCGCACGTGCCCGCCAGTTCGACGGCTCCAGCTTCTCCACCTGCGCCAGGTCCGCGAGCGCCTCCTCCCACAGCGGTGTGGGGTCTTCCTTCACGACCTTGTTGGCGTCGGCGAGCGCGATCCGCGCGAGCGCCCGGTGGAGCCAGGCGTTTGCGTGCGAGGGGTTCCGCTTGATGATCTCCTCGTAGCCGGCGACGGCCTTCCGGAACGAGGGCCTCGGGTCGATGTGCAGTCTGCCTTGCGCCTCCCCGAATCGCGTCCACGCGACGCCGCGGTTGCTCATCGCATCGAGGCCTTCGGGGTTTCGCGAGAGGACCTCGCCGAAGTCGTCGATCGCCCCCTGGAGGTCGTCCCGCGCGTCGGCGCCCTTCAGGCCCCGGGCGTGCCCGAGGGCGGTGCGCGTCAGGCCTCGCTCGTTCCACCCGTCCGTGTCCGACGGCCGCAGCGCGATCGCGCGGTCCAGGTCCGCAAGGGCCCGCCCGTAGTGCGGCTCGGGGTCCTCGCGCGCATCGAGGGCGAGGTCGCCCGACAGGCGGTGCGTCTTCGCGCGAGCGATGAGAGCGGGCACGTTGTCGGGGGCGATGCGGAGCGCCTCGTCCAGGTCGCGCAGGGCGAAGCGGCACGACTCCGGCGCGTCCTCGCCCCGCATCGAGAGCTCCACGGCGATCTCGCGGTAGACCTCGCCGCGGCCCGCGATCGCGTCGGCGTCTCCGGGAGAGAGCGCGAGGCCGTGCTCGAGGTCTTCCAGGGCCTTCCGGAGAAGCGGCCGCGAGTCCTCCCCCCGCTTCCTCCCCGCGACGGCCCGACCGAGGAGGACCTGGGAGCGGACGTAGCGATGGTGCGGATCCTCGTCTCCCAGGCGGACGGCTTCGTTAAGGTCCTGGAGTGCGGCGTCCAGGCTCGGGATCGGGTCCCTTCCGAACGACTCCTCGGCGTTTGCCCTCCAGAGGCGCGCCCCGCCGCGGTTCATGAACGAGACGTTGTCGAGGACCTGCGCCTGGATCAGCTTCGTGAAGTCGCGGATCGCCCCGTCGAGCGCCTCCCTCCCGTCAAGGCCCCTCTCCGCCTGGACCTGCCCCATGCGGCCGAGGGCGATCCCGCGGTCGTTCAGGACGGTGGCCGGGTTCGCCCTCCGCTCCAGCGCCCCGGTGTACCGTTCGATCGCGCGGCCGAGCGGAGCGATAGGGTCCCTGCCCGCGACGCCCTCCGAGAGCGCGAGGCCCGTGAGGAGGTTCCCGAGGTAGAGCCACGCCACGCCGTCGTCGGGGCGGCTCTCGAGGAGGCGCTCCAGGTCCTCGATCCCGTCGCCGAACTTCCCGAGCAGGTAGCGGACCTTCGCGCGGGCGAGCAGGATGTCCCCCTCGCTTCCGAGCATGGCGGGGGAGCCGATCACGCGCGTGAATCCCGATTCGGCCTCCTCGAGTCGCCCCTCCTGCAGGGCGCGCATCGCGTCGAGGGCGGCTCGGAAGTCGCGGTCGGTCCCGACGCCCCAGACGCGGGCGCGGGCGGCCTCGCCGAGGAGGCGCTCCATCTCGGCGCGGGCGCGCTTCGTCTCGGGCGACTCGGGGGCTGGAGGGCCGAACGTGATGCGCTCCGCGCCCACGGTGAACGAGGGGAGGGGGTGGTGGAGGACGTACAGGGAGAAGTGCGCGAGCGCCTCCATGAGCGCCCCGTGGGGGAGATCGGGGTCGAGGCGCCGCGCCTCGCGCATCCACTCCAGTCCCTCCTCGTGGTGGCCGGCGAGGCGGCGGGCCCGCCCCGCGAGGGCGCGCGCGACGCACTGGGAGGACGGGTCGGGAGGGGTCTCCTCGAGGAAGCGCTCCACGCGCCTCCACGGATCGGCCGTGCGGCGCGCGAGCTCCTCGTCGGAGATCCGCCCGTCGTAGAAGGCGGCCTCGAGCGCATGGATGGACGGGGCGAGTCCGACCCAGCGGGCGAGGACGGCCTGGGCGAGGCCGGCCTTCTCGAGCGCGGCCTCGGCCTCGCGGCGGGCGCGCTCGGCGGCAGCGGCCTGGACGTCGAGGGCGTCGCGTTCCTTGCGGACCGCCTCGGCGCGGCGAGCGCGGTCCTGGAGATAGGGGACTCCGACGCCGAGGAGGACGGCCGAGGTCGCGGCGACGGTGAGCACGACTCGGCGGTGGCGCGAGAGGAGGCGGGCGGCCCTCTCGGGGAGGGACCGCGGCCTGGCGAGGATCGGCTCGCCGGCGAGGAGGCGACCCACGTCGGCCGCGAGGTCCCCGATGCGGGCGTAGCGGCGCGCGGGGTCCTTCTCGAGCGCCTTGAGGCAGATCGTCTCCGCATCGCGGTCGACCGAGGGTGTGAGCTTGCGCGGCGGAACGGGGTCCGTCTCGGAGATGGCGTTGAGGAGCTCGCGCAGGCCGTTTCCCGAGAATGGGACTCGTCGCGTGAGCAGCTCGTAGAGGACCACGCCGAGGGAGAACTGGTCGGCGGCGGGGC
Source organism: uncultured Planctomycetia bacterium (assembly GCA_964649705.1). Lineage (GTDB taxonomy): Bacteria > Planctomycetota > MHYJ01 > WSZJ01 > CAZYRM01 > CAZYRM01. Next base: position 992 of record CAZYRM010000004.1, on the reverse strand, counting down.
CGATTCGCTCGAGTCGACCGCTGGCCTGCTCGGGGCTCATGTATTGAGGCGTGCCGACGAGGGTTCCGGAGAGGGTGAGCGTGGTCCCGCCGACGACGGGGGCCTCGACCTCCTTGGCGAGGCCGAAGTCCGTGAGGAAGGGGCGGCCCTCGGAGTCGATCAGGATGTTCGAGGGCTTCACGTCGCGGTGGACGATCCCGGAGTCGTGGGCGTACTGCAGGGCCTCGGCGATCGCCTGGGTCCAGCGGAGGGCCTGGGAGGGCTCGACGGGCTGTCTGAGGACGACCTCGAGCGATCGGGCCTCGAGGAACTCGGTGGTGAGGTAGGGGCGTCCCTGGTGCTCGGCGACGTCGAGGACGCCGACGATGTGGGGGTGGCGGAGGCGGGCGGCGAGGCGGGCCTCGCGGAGGAAGCGGTCGGTCTGGGCGCGGGTCAGGCCTCCCTCGGAGAGGACCTGCTTGAGCGCGACGGGGCGGCGGAGCTGCGTGTCCCAGGCCTTGTGGACGACGCCCATCCCGCCGCGGCCGAGATCGAGGAGGAGGCGGTAGCGGCCAAAGGGCTCACCCTGGAAGTCGCGGGAGTCGTGCTGCCTCTCCCCGGCGGCGCTGGCCCCGGGGATCGCGAGGGTGGGTTGCGACGGGTCGACGGGCGCCTTCGCGCCGGTGTCGACACGGAGGGTGCGCGCGTCGGAGGGGACCGGGTCGGCGGGCCGCCCCGATGGGGGCGCAGGCGTTGTGGGCTGTGGGGGTGAGTCGGCCATGCTTGCGGGATCGTAGCCCGGACGATCGCCCCCGGTCAATCGCGGGCCCACGCGGGAGATCCAGATCCCAGCGTGGGCGTTGCCCGCATCCCGAAGGCGAAGGATGTCTGTGCCGTGTATTCACCACAGAGGAACGGAGGACACGGAGATCTCCGTCGAAGCGCCGATGGGGATGTGCAACGCGGCGGCCGCTGCGCCAGAGGAGAAGGGCCGCGCCGCGGCGCGGCGAGCC